>NZ_JBEBVH010000066.1:0-16762 GCF_040392825.1 Pseudopedobacter sp. | reverse complement strand
CCATCTTTTTTATAAACGTAGTCCTAAAAAGGATGATTATGAAAACAAAAAACATCTATTTTATAAGTCTGCTCTTAATTACAATTTTTGCTTGTAATAGACAAAAAAACAGCAATAACGGCAGCACCCAACAAGATAGTACACTTCACACAACAGATAAACTGGAAGCTTATCAAACCTTCATTAATCAGCTCGATAGTTCCTCGGTAGAAAGCGCAACACTAGCTGCAAAGAAATATCAGGAACTCTTTTCAGATCAGGATCAGGATACCAACGATAAAGCTTACATTATTTTCGACTCTTATTATAAAAAGCTGACCAATTCTTTAAATGCCACTTTGGAAAAAGATACTGTAGACTACTCTCCTCTTTTCCTTCAAAACAATGCTCCTGTATCTCAGAATCTAAAAGATTATCAGAAAAAGCTTAAGGAGAACGGTTTTCAAGTGGCTTCTATAGAAGGAATGGCCTATATTGAGCAAGACAGAGACTTCGTAGCAAAATGGTTCGAAAATCGAGTATCTGCAACTATGCGTGAATATCTTCAGGAAAGAAATAAAGAAAACAAAGAAGGCTTTATGAAAGATGCCGGATTAGTTATTAGTGGGAAACAATATGTAGACAAACTAATTTGGTTAGAAAAATTTACGAAGTACCACAGCAGTTTCCATTTTGCAGATGATTTAAAGCAACAAAGAAAACGCCTTTTAGCTTTCTTTTTAACCGGAGCAGACAACACTCCTTTATTTGTTTATAGCACCCGTAATTTGAATCCTTATTATAAGGATGCCTATACTTATTTGCAAAGTACCTTCCCTAACTCTGAGACTAATCATATTGTAAGCCCTTATTTTCAGGCATTGCAAACGGGAAATAATAAAAAAGCAGATGAGCTGATAGCGGAGTACAAGCATAAACAACTGATAGAAGATTTTTCTAAGCTGTAATCAAAATAGCTAAAACAAAATCTTTAGCTGACATTATAAAATCAGTTTGTCATAAATGTTTTTTATTTGCGAATCGCCAAATCCATATATTCCCTCTCTGTCAGAGAATTCTGAGAAAACCAAATGAAAATCTGTAATACCACTGTCAATTATTTCCTTTATTACTTTCTCGGGTCTGCCCAATGTTTTGTCTGGTGGAAACCGATCTATATGAGCCCTGCAGACTGTTTCCAGATATTCAAAACAGTTTGTTTGTTGTTTAGACAACTCTTTCAGTCTGCTGAAATCACTACTTTGATAAGATTTCCATAAATTTTCTCCTAATTCAATATCTTCCGGCGGTATAAATTGAATTTTAGTATTGTATGCCTGCACTAATTTTTTGGCATTAGCTATCCCGAAACCTTTCCATCTGTCAGCCTTATTTTCTATTACCGGGAATACTCTACATATTTTTAGCGTTGGATATTTTGATAGAATGGCTATCGTAAACCACATATTTACCTGACAAAACAAATCATTCTCAAACCAAAGGCAAACTTCTGAATAATCAGGTATATGATTTAGTTTTGCAATTTCATTGACTGTTTTATTGAAATACTCTTCTTCTGAAATTTTATAGGTATTAGTAATAAATTTTGTCCGGGTGTTCCAAAAGTCGGTCATGTTACTGGCATAAACGCTTCCTTCAATTAAGCATTCTCTGCAAACTATAAAGTTTGGGTCAACTGTAGTTTGCTTTAATTGTTCGGCTAAGCAATCGCCATTTAGTACATGATATACAGACATTTCTGGTTAATGTAATTTGTTATATCACTAGCTTTTTAATCATTAGCTACCGTCCTGAATTACAAAAGGAAAATACCCTTTATTTTATCAAACGCTTCACCTCATTAATTAATAAGGGAAAAGCAGGATAAGCCATATTGTGTCCATAGCCGCCTAGTTCTAATAAACGCGTTTCTTTATGTCCAACTAATTTCATCATTCTTGCCATATAGGCATTTTCTTCATATCTGCCCAACATTTCCAATTCCCTATCTCCTGTTATTAATAATAATGGCGGAGCATCTGCCCGGGTATGATAAAGCGGAGCAAATTCATCTATTATAGGCTGAGTTTCTTTTATGCCTCTTTCTTTCCTTACTGTGAAATGAGTAATACATTGGCCGCTAAATGGAATCAACCCGGCAACTTCATTTGCGTCTACATTATATTTTGTAAGGTACTTTTTATCTAAAACAGCCATCATTCCCAAATATCCTCCTGCCGAATGCCCCGATATAAAAATCTTTTTTCTGTCTCCACCATATTCTTCAATATGATTAAAAACCCAGGCTATAGCAGCCGCACTATCGTCAATGGCTTGCATTACTTGCACTTTCGGACTCAATCTGTACCCGACACCAATAATACAGAAACCTTTATTTTTTAATGCATCTGGTATCTCTTTCTTTCCTTGTTCAATACCTCCGCCATGAAACCATAAAATAGTAGCAAATTGTTTAACATTCTCAGGATAATAAATATCTATAATGCACCTCTCCTGCGCATAACTATCAGTTTTATATATCGCTTGGGGATAATATTTAATATTATTTAAGGTTTTATATGCTGTTGTCTGTCCAAAAACCTGAAGTTGAAGGGTAATTAAGAACAGGGCGATAAAGTTTTTCATTCTTAAAATTAATAATCTTGTAATACTTTTTCGCTAAAATCCTTAAACAAACTGCCTAACTTGCTGTTGGTAGATAAATTCGACATAGAATGATGTTGTATGATATTTGACAAAACGCTTTTAATTATCAACCATAAGTCTGGAAAACAGAAGAAAGAAAATATTTTGCATCGTTTTGAAGAATACATGCAAAATAAGCAGACAGATCATCAGGTGCTACAACTAACAGTAGATCCGAAAAAAGCCATCAAAGATAAAATAATGGCTTATGGACCCGATGTTATTATAGCTGCAGGTGGCGATGGCACGGTAAACATGATTACCGATATTATCCAAAATCAAAACATCAAATTATTGATATACCCATTTGGTTCGGCAAATGGAATGGCAAAGGATTTAAACATGCCTGCAAATTTTGATGAAGCACTAAACTTATTGGAAAACGGGCGAACAGTAAAACTGGATTTATTGAAGATTAATGAAAATACGTCTATACATCTTGCAGATGTTGGTTTAAATGCCAGAATTGTGAAGCGTTTTCAATTAGACAATAAGCGAGGTATGTTCACCTATGCCAAATACCTTTTTAATGAAGTCTTCTACATAAGGAGCAAAAGATTTATTATTACTTACGGAAACGTAGAAAGAAAGGTAAAAGCCGTTTCACTAACTTTTGCCAACGCCA
This sequence comes from Pseudopedobacter sp., assembly GCF_040392825.1. NCBI lineage: Bacteria > Pseudomonadati > Bacteroidota > Sphingobacteriia > Sphingobacteriales > Sphingobacteriaceae > Pseudopedobacter > Pseudopedobacter sp. The sequence goes on along the minus strand of NZ_JBEBVH010000066.1, from coordinate 13,452 downwards.
CTATGTACGGCACGGGAGCAGTTATAAATCCGGAAGGAAAAATGAACGATGGTCTTTTTGAAGTATGCATTGTAAGACCTTTCCCAAAAATTAAGCTATTGTCTATTGCTTTTCATATGTTCACAAACAGGCTGGCCTATTCGGAATTTTTTGAGACCATACAGTGTAAACAGGCTGTTGTAACCTGTGCTAAGAAAACACTGTTACAAATAGATGGAGAAGTTATTGGAAAGGTAAACAAAATAGAACTGGAATGTTTGCCCGGAGCAATCCAGACTATTATTCCTAATAATTTAGACTATCCAACTTTGGTAGGCTAACTCGCCCATCTTATTGTATTTATTGGTAAGTACAGTTTCTATTTTAATACTTTTATCAGTGTAGAACCTTAATATAAAAAATCCCTTTGCAGAAACAGCAAACTTAGAATATTTCCCCTTAATAACGTAAGTAGATTTAGACGCTGCTCCGCTGATGATATGATGTGTACTGTACTTTTCTATATACTGCAAGTTATGCTCATGACCGGAAATATAAAACATACCCGGGTTGGATTTAAATATAGCCTTCATTCTTTTTCTTAAATAGCTATATTTAGGATGAGCAATATCTTCTTTAGCACCAATATACTTCCTGTACAAAGGAATTAATGATCCTACAAAAGGCATAGGTACATAAGCTTTCTTTTTATAAAGTGTTAAGGGAAAGACATGATGTTTCATCTTATATTTCCCCCCATGAAGAGAATAGCTATAAATAGGGTGATGGCCTAAAATAATAATTCGTTTACCTGCATTTTCTGTAGCAAGAACGTTTAATTTTTTAAAAAAATCCTGCTCACTTTCCACACATGCATTTTGCTTACCAATGGGCTTATCACCTTCCTGCATCCACCATTGTGTATCTATTGCTATTATACATACATAATCGGTATTTATAATTTCTGCAGGTCCTGGACAAGCGTTTTGTGGATAAAAAACTTGTTGCTGAAATAGGTTATTGAAATAGCTTTCCTGTCTGAGCAAATAGTTCAATCCATCTTCTTTGCCTTTGTTCCAATCATGATTTCCTGGTATAAATACTATTTTTCCTTTATATGATTTCAGCGTCTCATAATGTTTATAAGCGACAAGTTCCGCTTCAGATCTTAATACATCGTCTTTTTCTGGCATTCCTTTAGGATAAATATTATCACCCAAAAAAACCACACATGAGTTGTCTTGCTTAGGCAGATGTTGACGTACCAACTCTAACAATTCGTCTTTTCCATTACGATTAACATTTCCGGAATCTCCTACTAAAAGCACTTCAAAAGCAATTTCTTTTCGCATATTCAATCAACAACAAAACCATAAAAAAGATTTTATTTCTTTAAAAGACAATAAAAATATATTATATTTATAGTTAATAAAAACCAATAAACTAAATCAAATAAAAATCGGGACAATAAAAACAAAACCTGATAACAGACAATCCTCCCATGAAACAAAAAATACTTATTCTATCAGTAATTTTGTTAACTACAAAAAATGCAAAATCACAATTTATATCAGGTGCTAAATTCTCAGCACTCGCTAACGCTTCAGTTGCTTTACAGGATCTTTGGTCAGCCAATATCAATGCTGCCGGCTTATCGCAAATGAAAGCTCTAAAAATAGGTATTGCTTACGAAAATAGATTTTCTGTAAATGAATTGGGCAGTAAAACCGCCATTGTGGCCGTTCCTTTTAAAAATTACGTGGTTGGAGCTTCGGTACAAAGCTACGGCATTCAGGAATTTAAAAACTTAAAGGCTGGAATTAGCTTGACAAAATCATTTGGCCCAAAACTATCTACCGCTATTAGAATAAACTTTCATCAGCTCCATATCGATGACTATGAAAATGAAAATGCTTTTACTATAGATTGCGGAATCCAATTTCAGGCCTCACCTAAACTGAGGTTGGGTGCACATGTTGCAAATCCGAACCTGGTTGCTTATAAAAGAATTCAAGATCAAAATATAGAATCGCATATAAAATTCGGTGGCGTTTTTAGCTTTAGCAATAAACTGCAGGCTTCTTCAGAGATTGAAAAAGGTATTAACAAACCTATAGATTATAAAATGGGATTGAATTATCAGATTATGGATTTTTTAGCGCTGAGAAGCGGTATTTCTGTTAACACTTTTAGACAATATGGTGGATTTGGACTAACCCATAAAAAACTGGTTATAGATTTTGCCATCAGTAATCACAACGTTCTAGGTTATTCACCTCAACTGGCAATCGCTTATGAATTTTAAACCTTATCTGTTTATCATTCTATTCAATTTTCCAGCTTTTCTCAATGCGCAGACAGAAGACGAGATTATTGAAAATTGGGTAGATAACATGTCCGATAATATGCCTGAAGATTTTGACTATGGAGAATTAACAGAACGACTGGGCAAATACCAAAAAGTCCCGTTAAACTTAAACAAAGCTACCAGAGAAGAACTGAAAGAGCTTTTTTTTCTAAGTCCCATCCAAATAAATAATCTCCTGAATCATATAGAAAATAACGGAAAACTTTTAGAGGTTTACGAGTTGCAAAGCATAAGTACATTCGATCTGGCAACCATTAAATTGTTGTTAAATTTTGTCACAATAAATCCCTCAAGTAGCTTTGAGGGTTTCTCTTTAAAGCAGCTCGCCAATCTGGGTATACATGATTATATGCTAAGATATAGCAGAGTATTGAAATTACAGAAAGGGTTTACGATAGATAAAAGCTCAGATCGAAGCAGATATTTAGGATCACCGGACAGACTGTTTTCGCGTTACCGATTCAATTACAGAAATAGTATTCAGTTTTCTTTAAACATAGAAAAAGATGCGGGTGAATATGCGTTGCATCGTAAAACTGGTGCAGATTTAATTTCTGCTAGTTTATATATCAAAGACATAGGGCGGTTTAAAAAGACAGTTGTTGGAGACTACTCATTACAATTTGGCCAGGCATTAAGCTTATGGAGTGGACTAAGTTTTGGAAAAGGTGCCGATATTACTACTATTGTAAAGCAAGATATAGGGCTTCGACCTTATACCTCTGTCAATGAATATGCTTTCTTTAGAGGCATAGCAACTCAGATAAATATTGGCAACATATACTTTACCCCATTTATTTCATATAGAAAATTAGATAGCAGCAGTGATTTGGATGAAAATCAAAATCTGATAATTCATAGTTTACAGCAATCGGGATTACACAGGACACCAAACGAATTAGCTAACAGAAAAAGCGTATCACAACTGGTTTACGGAGGAAATATTGAATTTGAAAGCAATAGCTTTTCATTGGGATTTAATGCTTACAGAACTGAATTCAAAGCTCCTTTCGTTCTTCAATCAGAACCTTATAAACTTTTCGATTTTACCGGTAATAATCTTACCAATATGGGTATACACTATACTAAATCTTTCAGAAATTTTTACTTTTTTGGAGAAGCAGCACACAGTTTAACCAGAGGATTTGCTTTTCTGAACGGTGCAATGGCTAGTCTGTCCGATAACTTATCATTCGTGGTGTTCCAGAGAAATTATCAAAAAAACTATCATTCCTTTTTTAACCAGGCAATTAGCGAAAGCACCAATGCATATAATGAAACCGGATTTTATTCTGGCTTTAACTATAAATATGGTAAAAAGTACAACCTGTCCTTTTACACCGATCTGTTTAAATTCCCCTGGCTGAAATATCGTGTAGACGCCCCTTCTTCTGGTCATGATATTTTAAGCCAGTTTATTTACACACCTTCTAAATCTTTACAGTTTATACTAAGATATAAACTAAAGGAAAAAGAACAGAACGGATCATCATCCGGATTAGAAACCTATCGAAGGCAAAACTATCGTCTGGAAATCCAATATCAGGCAAACAAGACTCTCACAGTAAAAAATCGGGCGGAAATAAGTCAATACAAAACAGCTTCTACAACTAACAAATACGGATTTATGGCTTTTCAGGATATTAAATATTCACCTTCAAGATCCAGATTTTCTGGAAATCTGAGATACACACTATTCGACACTCAAGGTTTTGATACCAGAATATATGCCTATGAAAACGATGTCCTTTACGCCTACTCAAGCCCCGGATTTCAAAATAAAGGGATGCGTTTTTATATAAATGGAAGGTACCGAGTAAAACGAGGACTGGATTTTTGGATAAAATACAGTATCACAAAATATCAGGAATTAACAAGTATAGGCTCAGGATTAGATGAAATACAAGGAAACAGCAAACCCGAAATAAAAATCCAAATAAGATACAGATTTTAATAGTGAACTTTTTTAAAGAAGAAATACCTTTTTTCAGACAGATATGGTTCTTTATCTCCGGTATCTGCTTGTCAATTGCATTTCAGATTAAACCGCACAACGGTTACTTGTATAGCTGGATTATTCTTTTTGCTTTCTTCATTACATTTTTAGTTATTACCAAGAAGAAAAAGTATTTCTTCCTGAATTGGATTGCTGGTATTTTAGTAAGCATACTTTTTATGCTTTCCGGAATAATATGGTGTAACCTCCACAAGGAAATATATTGGCAAGACCATTTTTCAAAAACAGAAGCCTCTCATTTAGTTGTAATTGTACAGGAACCACCCAAATTAAAAGGCGACATAGCCCGCTTTCCCGTTAAAGTTAAACGTACAATAAACACCGATTCTGTTTATGCTACTTCCGGAAAATTGTTACTTGCCCTGCGTTTCGACACCACTAAGCAGTTTACTATAAAATATGGCGATTGTTTGTTAATTAAAGCTAAGTATTCAGAAACAGAACCTCCATATAATCCGGCAGAATTCAACTATAAACGCTTGCTATCATATAGACAAATATACCATCAAAGCTTCATCAATATTAACGAAACCAAACACTTAAGTGCTGGTAAAGGCAACCTGATTATTCAGTATGCTTTAAAATTTCGGCAAGGTTTGGTACAGGATTTTAAGAAGTACTTAAAAGATAAAAACTCGCAATCTGTAGCTTCTACCCTAATATTAGGCGACCGGGCAGATTTGGATCAGGAAATACTTAGTGCTTATCAAAATACCGGAACATTACATGTACTTTCTGTTTCCGGCATGCATGTTATGATTGTAGTATTCATGCTTAATTTTGCATTTAAACGCTTTGACAGGTTTAGAACAGGGCGGGTTATAAAACTATGTTGTATGCTAATTCTTATTTGGACATACAGCATAGTTACCGGATTAGCTCCTTCTATTTTACGGGCAGCTCTAATGGTTACATTTCTTCTGTTATCCAGATTTTCATCTGGAAGGTCCAATAGCTATAATGTAATAGCTATAGCAGCTTTTATAATCCTTTTAATCAATCCGTTAAACCTGATGGATATTGGCTTTCAATTATCATTTCTGGCTGTATTGGGATTAATTCATATTTATCCAAAGATCTATCATCTCTACTCGCCCAAACATAAATTAATAGACGCATGTTGGCAATGCATATGCGTTTCTTTAGCGGCTCAAATTACAACAACACCTCTCAGTCTGTTTTATTTCCATCAATTTCCTATATATTTTATTCTCGGAAACTTATTTATGGCCTTACCTGCAATGATAATTATGATTGGAGGATTTGCGTTTTTAGCAATCAGAATCGATTTCGTACAATATTGGATAGGTCTTTTTCTTAATCATTTCATAGATTTCACCAATAAGGGACTACTATACATAGAACATCTTCCATTCTCTACTTTAGATAAAATTTGGTTAAATAAACTCGAGTTAACATTACTGTATTTACTTTTATTAATATTCCTCCTTCATAAAAGGTCTGGATATAAAATTTTAATCGCAGGCTCAACCATCCTCATTTTAACATTATCATTCGCTTTCAAAAACTTAAGTTCCATAAATCAACATAAAACACTTTTCTTTTCGCTTAGAAAAAACACTGCTATTGCATATATAAAAGGAAAATCATGCATATTAGTTACAGATTTAGACACACTGGAATATACCTACAGGTTTTCTGTAAAACCATATCTGGATAGTTGTGGTATAAAGAATATCCAATTTTCAGACCCACACTTATACGAAAATGAGAATATTTATACTTTTGGAACCAAGACTTTAAAATTCATCAATCATAGAAAAAACACTTTCTCTCGTTCCAAAACTGATTGGCTTTTGATTAGTGGAAACAGAAATTACCGCCTCGACAGTCTACGTAAAACCTATCATTCAAACCGTATATTTATTGATGGTAAAAATTCGGATTTCATAGTAAATAAACTTAAACAACAAGCCGATTCCTTAAATCTTGATTATTACATTCTTAAAAGATCCTATGCAAAAGAAATCGATCACTAATCTGTTAAAATCTCATAAAAAATTAACACGAAGAATTGTTTAAGTTAACAATGTATTACCTTTACGGCATGCTAAAAAGCCTTGCCTTCTTTCTGCGTTATTATATTTTTTGGATAACCTTTTTTGCTATCAATCGTGTAGCATTCGAACTTTGGAATAGCACTAAATTTACGGGAATAACTTTCACCGAAATTTTAAAAACATATTTATACGGCTTGCACATGGACGCTTCTATGTCTGCTTATTTTTCAGTAATTCCATTCTTAACAGCAATCATTTGCTGGAATTTTCATAAATTAAATTTTCCCAAAAAAGCTTTGTCTGCTTACACAGCAATACTTTCTGTATTGACGGTAATTATTACTACCATAGATTTCAATATTTATACCGAATGGGGAAGCAAAATAAGCGGAAAAGTTATAGATTTTTTAATAGAAAGTCCTAAAGAAGCGATGGCTTCCAGTGGTTCATCCCCCCTTTTTCTAATTTTCTTATTTTCTGCTTCTTTGTTGATTCTGGCTTATATTTTATATCAATTTATTGTAATTAAGGATATTTTCAGAGACCGAAAAACCTCATCCATCGCAAAAATATTTTTCTCTTTACTTGTATTGGGCCTGACTTTTCTTGGAATAAGAGGCGGATGGAAAATTGCACCAATGAACCCCAGTCAGGTTTATTTTAGTGACAAACCCATACTTAATCATGCAGCTTTAAATACCAATTGGTTGCTGATGTCCAATTATCTTAAAAAGTCTGAAAATAAAAACCCTTTTCTATATTTCTCTAACGAAAAAGCAGACTCTATAGTCAATAACTTATACGCAACAAAACACGACAGCACTTTAAAAATATTAAAAACAGACAAGCCAAATATTGTTTTGGTAATTATGGAAAGCTTTACTGCCGACGTTATAGCTGATCTGGGAGGCGAACAAAACGTAACACCTCATTTTTCTAATTTAATTAAGAATGGTTTACTTTTCGATCATATTTACTCTTCCAGCGACAGAACAGACAAAGGAATAGTAGCTGTATTAAGTGCATTTCCATCTCAAGGTCCAAAAAGTATTATTAAAGAAAACGACAAGCAGGAAAAACTACCTTCCATTTCTAAAGAACTGGTTAAGAATGGCTATTTCACTTCTTTTTTTTATGGTGGATATACGGAGTTTGCTAATTTCAAATCTTATCTGTTAAGCCATCAATTTAAAACGTTAATAGATGCAAGCGCTATCGAGAGTAAAGATTTAACATCAAAGTGGGGAGCATATGACGAAGTTGCCTTCCAAAATCAACTGGATTTTCTAAAAACCGAAAAACAACCTTTTTTCTCCACTATACTTACGCTTAGCAATCACGAACCTTTTATGTTACCAGCAAAAGGAAAATTTGGCGACGACAACCTCGAGAATAAGTTTAGAAGTACAAGTTATTACACCACGGAAAAAATTCAGGAATTTTTAAGTACAGCAAAAAAGGAAAATTGGTATAAAAATACCATTTTCATCTTCATAGCCGACCATGGGCATCGTCTACCTAAAAATGTTAACGAAATCCATCAGCCTAACAGATATCATATTCCACTACTCATTTATGGAGAAGCTTTAAAAGAAAATTATAGGGGAAAACGTATTTCCACATTTGGTAATCAAACAGATATTGCATCTACATTGTTAAGGCAGCTAAACCTGCCTTCCAGTAATTTTAAATACAGTTACGATTTGCTAAATCCAAATACAACAGGCTTTTCTTTCTATGTCTGGCAAAATGGCTTTGGTATGATCACAAAAAATGGAGCCATTTCTTTTGATCCAACAGCCCATAACATCATCTATACAGAACCAAGGGATATGCCTGCATCCCTAAAGAACGAACAATTGGAACAAGCGCAGGCATTAATGCAAAGTATTTATCAGGACTATATAGATTCCAAATTCTATTGATGATAAATTACTTCCGATAAAACATTTCTTAAAAAAAGGAGTTTATTTTTTGTATAAAAGCAAACTCCAACTATGAGGATTCCAATAAAAAGAAAAGATATACGAATTATGCCCGATCCAAAAAGGGTAATTTCCAGATTCTTTTATGCAGGTCCCGAAAGAGCTATTTCTATTCTGGACAAGATTTATAATTTATCTGAACACGAGGTAGAAGAACTCATCTTGCCATTACTACAAGAATTTTCAAAAAGACATAGAAATATCACAAAGATCTTTAAGAAAAATGCAAACAAATTATTTAAAACACTAAAAAAAGATCTTTCAGAACTAGATCAGATTACATTTTACAGAAAACTACTTATCGGAGCATTTTTCACACATGAATATTCCATAGAATCGGCTGCATTTTTTAACCCCTCTATTGTAGAAGACCCTTACCAGGGAAATTTAGAAGAAGGCCAAAGACGTATAATTATTAGTTTCAGAGCTGTCGGGGAAGGTCATATATCATCTATAGTCTTCAGAAGCGCATTAATAGATTGCAACAACGACATAACAGTAACTCCATCCGGAAGATATGTAGACGAAGCTGAAATCATTAAAAATAACATCTATTCCAAAAAGTTCTTTTTTGAAAAAGCAAATGACTCCCATATTGCCGATGAAACTATCGGGCTAATGGACCAAAATCTCCCCGAGAAATTTGATTACCGTGAATTAAAAGAAATCATAGATCGTTTAAAACGCGAAAAAAACTATAAAGACCTAGATAAAATACTTTGGCTCGCAGACTCTTATCATGAAATCAATTTTTCTTTAGATACAGATATCTCAGATAGAATAATTTATCCCATCTCTGAATTTGAAAGAAAGGGAATCGAAGACGCCAGATTTGTTAAATTTATTAATGAAGATGGGAGCTATAAATATTATGCTACCTATACTGCATACGATGGCGATGTAATTATGCCTAAGTTATTGGAAACTACAGATTTTTATAATTTTAAAGTCAGACCCCTGTACGGAGAAGGTGCAAAGAATAAAAACCTTGCTTTATTTCCCAGAAAAATTGGTGGAAAATTTGCCATGATGTCAAGAATAGATGGCTGGAATAATTATATTATGTATTCCGAGAAAATCAACATTTGGAATAATCCAATGTTACTGCAAGCCCCTCAACATCCATGGGAATATATACAAATTGGAAACTGTGGATCTCCTATTGAAACAGAACACGGATGGTTAATCATATCTCACGGTGTTGGCCCTATGAGACGGTATTGCCTTAGTGCTAGTTTACTCGATCTGGAGAATCCAAGTATTGAAATTGGGCGCTTAAAAGAACCGTTATTGGTTCCTAATAAAGACGAAAGAGAAGGATATGTCCCTAATGTAGTCTATTCCTGTGGTTCAATTATTAATAACGGAGAACTAATAGTTCCTTATGGACTCTCGGACTACTCAACTTCCTTTATGACTGTAAATATCGATGCGTTATTAATCAAGCTAAAAGAAGATAAATTATCTTCCTAAAATCTGGCAATATAATCTGTAATATTCTTCCGCCATAGCGTTGGCGGAGAATCTCTTACGGGCATACTCAGAACAATAGTGTCTATCAATATAAGATAAACTACTTACTGTCTCTACCGCCTCATCAACAGTAGTTACTAAAAAGCCAGATTTTTTATCCTCAATAAGTTCCGGCATAGACCCTCTGTTAAAAGCAATTACCGGTGTTCCACATGACATTGCTTCTACTACACTTAATCCAAAGGGTTCATTAAAATTTATTGGATGTAATAGCGCTAAAGCCTTACCTAGCAACAAGTTGCGTTCATGGGGATTTACATGACCTATAAATTCAATTTGTTCACCCAGAAATGGTTGCACACATTCTTCAAAGTATTTTGAGTCCTGGATAATGCCTGCAATAATTAGCTTCTTTTTACTGTTCAATGCTATTTGTATAGCTTCCGCAGTTCCCTTATCGGGATGTATCCTACCTAAAAAAACAAGATAATCATTCGTTATCGCCGAATAATCAAACTCATCTAAATTTAAACCATTATAAACTGTCCCTATATACTTCAGATCTTCATGTCGGTCAGAATTACTGATAGATGCATAAAAATTATTATCATTATACATCCGATAAACTTCTACAATTTTTTCCGAAGAAAACCCATGTATTGTTGTTAACATGGGTACATTTATCAACCTGGAATAAGTCAATGGCAAAAAATCAAAATGGTTATGGATAATATCAAATTCACCAGCATGTTCCATTGCATTTGCAATGTGCAAACACTCTACAACTTTGGGATCCTGGGTCTTATCGCTCTCATACCCTTGTTGAATTATGGCATTTAATTTAGCATTACTAATCGAATCTTTTGTAGCAAAAAGTGTAACATCACATCCCAACTCTACCAAACCTTCTGTTAAATTTGAAGCTACCTGTTCCCAGGGACCATAGTGTTGCGGTGGTGTTCTCCAGGCAACAGTAGACAATACACCTACCTTCATTTACGCCTCAACCCTTTTTGCCGCTACCGTTTCAAATTCATACTCTTTTTCCACAGCCTGTAAAACCGTTAAATAAGATATAAAGTAAGCTAATGTACTTTCTGCTCCCTGATTCCTGTTTAGCCCAATCATTGTTAGTCCGTCACAGCAGCCATTGGTTTCATAGTCATATAAAGGAACACGAAGTGTATTCTCTCCTAAAAACCATAGAAATGCTTGTTGCATTTTCTTTATATAAGAAATATCACTTGTTAATTTATAAGCCTGGAAATACATCATCACTGCTGCCATAGTTTCTATGGCCTGTTGATCGAACACAGCCTTTTTACTATCTCTATAAAACCAGCCATCATTACCTATAGGATTATAATATCCCTTATCTAAAGTTTCCTGATCCAGAAAATCTAAAGTTTTAAAAGCAACTTCTTTATAAATAAACTCATCAGTCACCTCATAAGCTTTCAATAAAGCCATTGGTAAAATAGCATTATCATAAGTCAACTTATCCTCAAACCATTGCCAGTCCGACCTATTATGTTCCTGATAAGCTTTCACCATTTTGTCTGCAAGGAAAATCAACTTATTTTTTACTTCCTTATCACTGTTACAGCTTAAATAATGGCTTAAACCAATAATACTGTTGGCAAAACCCCTAATGTGTTCTAAATTGTCAATATGCTTCAACGAATTAAAAAACAATTCTTTAGCAAACTCTTTATAGGAATTGTTAGGCGAATTGCAGACCATAAAACCCAATGCCCAAAGCGTTCGTCCAAAAGAATCATCGCTGCCACAGTCATCTAGGTATTCTCTTCTGAAACTCAGGAAATTCCGGAAATTGCCATCATCACACTGCATATATTGAATAAAGCTCAGATAAATCGGAAGTAAATTTAATGCCTCTTTATTCTTAAATTGATTATAAGCCATAAGTACCATAATCAACGCCCTTGCATTATCGTCCATGCAATAACCTTCCTTTAAATTGGGTATTCCATAACGGGCATGTTGAACTATTCCGGTATCATCTGTTAATCTTTTCACATAATCAAGATTAAAGCTTGGCAAACGCTCTACATCTATTGTGAAATTTTCAGCCTTAACCAGGTACTTCTCTTCTTCAATCATTTCATTTAACAGCTCAAAGTACTTTTTACCTATTTTTGGGTAACGAATCTGCAAACCATAGTTATACGCATTCGCTTTAATTCTCGAAAGTTCACTATCATCAGCCAATAATTCATTAATAATCACAGCCAGTCTCTCATAGTCCTTGAATGGGAATAATTTCCCCCTATCTTCAGCTAGAAGCTCTTCGGCATGCCAATATGGAGTAGAAACCACCGCTGCTCCAGCCCCCACAGCATAAGATAATGTACCACTGGTAATTTGCGCTTCATTTAAATATGGAGTTATATAGATTTCAGCTGCTCTCAGGTAATTCACCAATTCGTCTTCCGGTACAAACGAGTCAATAAAATGAACGTATTTACTCACTCCCAAATTTTTAGCTAGTTGTTTAAGACTATCCCTATATTCTTCCCCTTGTGACAGTTTAATACTTGGATGAGTACTTCCAATAATTGTGTAACTAACATCCGGATGATTAGAAACAATACTTGGTAAAGCCTTAATTACTGTTTCCAAACCTTTATTTCTTGAAAGCAAACCAAAAGTTATTAAAGTTCTCTTATCTTTAAAATACGGGTTTTCGAGTATTGGATTACTCTGAGTTATATCATAGTCCGGAACACCATGTGCTATTAGAGCTATTTTATGTCTCGGTACCTCGTAAATACTGGTTAAGAAATCTACAGCTTTCTCCGCCATTACTACAATTTTGGAAGACTGCTGAGCTATTTCCTTTATAATCAATTTTTGTAAATAAGTAGGATCCTGTAATACCGTATGAAGTATTGTAATTAATGGTTTATTAATTCTATATAACATCGGTAAAACATACACACCACTCTCCCCGCCATATATTCCAAACTCATGTTGCATAATACATACATCAGCAATTCCCTGATTTATAGCATTTGCTGCTTTGATGTAATCTTTTTGTCGCTGCTGTCTGATAATGAATCGTACATCTTTCGGATAATGATATTGATTTAAATTGTCCGAATCATTTATTGCAATAACAAAACTTTTACTTCCTGGTTCGTTATTGCTTTCAATTGCATTTTTCAAATTAGAGTTAAAAGTAGCTAACCCACACGCTCTAGGTGTATAGGTTGAAATATACGCGATATTCATAGATAAAGAAAAAATTAATAGTGATAGATTGCACCTTATGCAAGCTAATATTATGCCAATAAGAAGAATAATATCGAGGAATTTTTAATTAACTATGAATTAGCGTAAAAGCAAATTGAAACTATAAAGATTTCATAATAAATTTAAACCATTAGCCCTGAATTAGCCATAGTAATAAATAAGCCTAACAGGATGTCATTTGTCAGGGACATTGGTCATTTCGTTTTCCATCAAGGTACCGGTAGACTCAAGTAAAGTTCACTGAATGATATCCACTTAACCATCCAGGGCCTGGAATCCCAAAGATCCAGGGTTTTGATAGGCATCCTGCTTTAGGTTAACCTTATGTTTGAT
>NZ_JBEBVH010000065.1:0-17075 GCF_040392825.1 Pseudopedobacter sp. | reverse complement strand
TAAAATCTTACGATTACAACTTAGTTGACAAATCTGCTGAGAAAATCGTAAAAACTGTTAAGCCTACAGGTGCAGTAGTTAGTGGTCCGATTCCTCTTCCAACAGAGAAAAAAATCTACACTGTATTACGTTCACCTCACGTTAACAAAAAAGCTAGAGAGCAATTTGAATTGTGTTCATACAAAAGATTGTTAGACATCTATAGCGCTTCTGCGAAGACTGTTGATGCTTTAATGAAATTGGAGTTACCTTCAGGTGTTGAAGTGGAAATCAAAGTGTGATTTTTGATAATTCTTACACAAATAAAAAAGGCTTCGAATTTTCGAAGCCTTTTTTATTCGTTTTATTAGCGTGATTTCTTATTAGAAAGTAAATCTAAAACCGAAACCAAATCTTCCTGCCTGGAAATCGCTGTTATCGCCAATCCATGCTGTTGGTCTCCAATCAAAAGCGAGTGCTAATGGTGCACCTGGAATTTTGAAATCTAAACCAGCCATTGGAATCAACAAGAAATTTGTTTGATCGATGTTTCCAACGCTAAAGAAATTTAAGGCAGGACCACCACCAATATACCAATCTAAACCTTGTGCTCCTTTAATAGGTTGTTGGTATTGGTAAAATAAGTTGATTCTGGTACTGTGGTCACCAAATAGCAATTCAGCCTGACCAGCAGAGTTTGAATTGAAAAAGTGCTTGAATGAAGGACCTGCAAGTGTCGAACCATCTCCAAAATCAAGACCCAAACCTATGGCATTTTTGTAGTTTTGAGCAGACACTTGTGTTAATGATAATGCGAAAATCGCAGTTAACAATAGAAAAACTTTTTTCATGATTTTTAATTTTATACCAACCCCATCAAAGCATAAACTATGCCATTCGTTTGTTTTTACTTTTGATTTTTTTATTTTTAAGTTTTAAGTTTTGATAATCAGTAATTTAATTTTCTGATAATAAAGCGATAGCCGATTGACAGTTTTTCTTAATTTTACCACTAATGAATATTGGTATAATAGGATTAGGAGATATGGGGAAGCTTTACGCGAAAAAGTTTGCCCAGCAAGGTTTTAATGTATTGGGCTGCGATCTACCCGAAAGACAGGAAGAGCTGGAACAAGAGCTAAGCCCATATGGAGTTAAGGTTTTACCAGATGGGGTTGAAGTTTCCAAAACCTCTAATCTTATTTTTTATGCTGTAGAAGCAGAGAAGATAGGAGAGGTAGTGGCAGCATATGCCATGTATACGAATCATGATGCTATAGTTACGGGTATGACTTCGGTAAAGACACCCGAAATAGAAGCGTTCGAAAAATATCTTCCTAAAGAGACTTCTCTTATTATTACACATTCGTTGCATGGGCCAGGTTTTGGAACAGAAGGGCAAAAGTTGATTGTCGCGCCCCACAGAATTACAGTTAATAAATATAATGCTGCTCTAAAGGTTCTTGAAAAACTTGAATCTGAAATTATTGAATTGGAAGATTATCACCAGCATGACAGAATAATGGCGGACACTCAGGCACTAACTCATATGGGGTTTGAGAGCATGGGTACCGCCTGGAAAAATGCCGGCTATTACCCATGGACAAATGGGGCTTATACCAGTGGTATCGATAATGTTAAGATACTTACTATGTGAAGAATTTATATATATAAAGCACAAGTCTATGAGGGGTTGGCTATATTGAATCCGTATGCACAGGAGCAAATTAGCGCTTATGCCAAATCTGAATCTGAGCTTTTTAAGATGATGATACAAGAGGATGAAACAAGTTTTAGGAAAAGAATATACGAGGCTAAAGATTTTGTGTTTCATGGTCAAAAGAATTTAATTCTTTTTGATGATACTATCATGAAAGAATTCAGCATAGGAGAACAGCAAGAGCACCGTAAATCCAACTCTCATCTTAGTTTATTAGCTATGGTAGATGCATGGCATGTATTGAAGATTAATCCTTATGACAATCTTGTTGGCCAAACTCCGCCATTTAGATTGCGATTAGGCATAGTCGAATATTTATTTAAGAATGAAGAGCTGTTAGAAGATACTATTCATGCAGCATTATACGATAAAAGTATCAGAGGAGATGATTTGGAATTCCATACGGCAGTGAGAGAATGGGCGGCAATAATAAAATATAAAGATATGGATGGGTATAAAACTCATTTTAATGAAACTAAGGAATTCTTTACTGATTTACTGGAGCATGGAAGATTACAAAGTGCAGAGTTGATAAAGAAGCTGTCTTTATAAATTTTAAAAAATGTTTTTCCTTTATTCGTTTCTATAAACGATTTAAGTGTACCGGTGGAATTGATCATTCACTTTGCTCTATATTTTTGATTTTAAAGGTGATATCATCGAGGATA
Organism: Pseudopedobacter sp.; assembly: GCF_040392825.1. Classification (NCBI taxonomy): domain Bacteria; kingdom Pseudomonadati; phylum Bacteroidota; class Sphingobacteriia; order Sphingobacteriales; family Sphingobacteriaceae; genus Pseudopedobacter; species Pseudopedobacter sp. The sequence continues at coordinate 14,708 of NZ_JBEBVH010000065.1, read as the reverse complement.
ATTTCGGCTTCTTGTAGATCAAAATCTTCATGATTTTTCTTTTTTATTCCAAAATCCGAAAGTATGATATGTAAATCCGGAGCAATATTGTGATTGCTTAAACATGCTTTCGAACAAGCCAGCGGACAACCATCTATCACTACAATTTTTCTTTTAGAAAGAGCTACTTTTAATAATGCCTTTACATTTCCACCTACTCCGGCAATACAAGACATTTCTGCGTCTCCGGAACGATCTAACCTGACAGCAAGGTGGTTGGCCATTTGTGCGGCGCTGGAACAACCAGAACATGAATAAACTAAGGTTTTTTCCTGTGTCATTATTCTTTGTGTTAATAGATACTTAAGTTGTTTAATAATACAAGGTATCCTGCTATGCTATTCTTCATAAATAGCTCCTGAAGTTGGTGTTTCTTTTAGCTCTATTCTCTTAAGTTGTGTAATTAAGGGCTTGAGTTTTTTCCATAGCCATAGACAAATAAGTTCACATGTTGGATTTTCCAGTCCTTCCACTTCATTTAGAAACTGATGATCTACCATTTTTAGAATAGGATTAACTATTTCTTTTATCTCGCTATAGTCAATTATCCAACCCAGATCAGGAGCAATGCCACCTTCAAAAAACAGCGTTAAATGGTAAGTATGACCATGAACCTTTTTGCATTTGTGGTAATCAGGGACATTTGGTAAGTAATGGGCAGCATCAAAAGTAAATTGCTTATAAATAATCATATTTCTGAATAATTGATAATCTAACGGAGAGATTACCGGTTTGAAAAGTAATACCTACCTTTACGGAAGTAATTATATAAAATACCTTCTCATTATAGCGACTTTTCCCAGACTAACTTACTACCAAATACTTTAGTGTTATCGGTCATCTTAACCATTAACAATTGAATACACCAAACTTTACCTGCCTTAGCCAAAGCCGTTGGATTTTTTTTGTGATAATAGTTGGTAGGTGATAATAGTTGGAGGGAATCTTCACGATATATTTTGCCAGTGAATTGTATCCCTTTAAGGGTTGGAAAATTTATAGTCCCGGGTAAAATAGTGCCGGCTATCTCGTTGTTTGTATTTAAACAATGTGTGTGAAAGGTGTTTTCAGATGATTTAAACAGTAATAGTTGCTGTGTGGGTTCAAATACATAGAAGCAATTAAAACAATAAGGTTGTTGCTGATCGTCCAAACAACATACGGTGGCAATTTTGTTTTTACTAATGAAATCTAGAATTGCTTTTTCCATTATCTGTATAAGTTAGATTCTATTAATAAAATTTACTGTACCTATACAGGGATAAACGCTATTTTTTAGTTCAGTAGTAATTGAAGCTCTTTTGTGATGTTGATAAAAGGAAAATCTCATTTTATTTTAAATTTGATATTAATAAGTTCCTCAAAAATAATTATGAAAAACTTGTAATAATATGACTGGTGTCATAACTATACCTAAATTTAAAATCAGATTGAACCGGGCTAAAAAATACCTCGGCCTTAAAAGTGTATGCCGTATCTATTTTATATAATATTATGTTCCGCAAGTTTATTTCTTTCATCTTGCAAGGCTCTGGCTAATTTCTTCTCGTTTTCATGTGCTCTGGTCTTAAAAGATTTATATTCTTCGCTAACCTCATTATACATCGTTACTTTTTCTTTTGCTTGTTTGTTAGCGTGTTTACTTCTTAAATAAAAGAAAGCGCAGGCGGCAATTAGCATAGCGATTATTATGCATATAAACATATTATAAGTGCCTTTACTTAAAGGTATGAACCCTAAAAGAGCTATTTCATTATTAGAATTAATAGCTGCTGTTAATTCTTCGTTTTTCTTTGAAAGATCAGTTTTAAGTTGATTAACAGTGTTGTCTTTAGCTTTTAATGAACTTGATATTTTAGAATAAGCATTTTGTTTTGCTTTAATACTATCGCTGGCATTTTTCCATAATCTTTGAAGATCGGTTTTCTTAATTACTTTATAATCCTGATAATTGTTCGACTTTTCGTATAAGATTTTAAATTGCTCATCGATAGAAGGATTTGGGGATGGTTGGGCAATACTAAAAAAAGGCATTATTAGTAATAAATAAACTGAAAATCTGATTGCTTTTTTCTGGTTTTTCATGATGAGAATACTTTATTTAAACTATACTCTAAACCTATTTTATTTAAGAATATTGTAAAAAGAGAGAAAAAAATAAAATTAATGCTTCTGTATAACGCCGGAATGAGCGGAAAGAATCTGCTGAAAAGCGCATGAAAATGATAAATAAGGACCGAATAAAAGCATGTTATATATAGATACCTTTATAATTATTAAAATGACTTTCTCTGTAAGACTGTATCTAAAATGAATAGCTATTTTAATATTTTATCCGACGTCGGGTGCTGAAGAAAAACATGTGGATAAAAAAATAAAAATAAATAGCTAAGTATTTGATTATTAATAATCGTTTCTTATCTTTGCCGTCCCTTTTGGGATAAGTGTGTCCACCTTGAGCGAAGCCCTACTGCTTCGATGGGTGATAAATTAAAAAAAGAAATGTCAGGAATTATTGGAAAAAAAGTAGGAATGACCAGTATTTTCGATGCGGAAGGAAAGAATATTCCTTGTACTGTAATCGAAGCTGGACCTTGTGTAGTAACACAAGTTAAAACCGTCGAGACAGATGGCTATGCTGCTGTTCAGTTAGCGTACGACGAGAAAAAAGAGAAAAACACAACTGCTGCGCTGAAAGGCCATTTCGCGAAAGCGGGAACTAGTCCAAAACGTAAATTGGTGGAGTTCAAGTATTTCGAATCAGAGAAATCTTTAGGTGAAGTTGTAGATGTGACTCTTTTTGTAGAGGGAGACTACGTTGATGTAGTTGGTACTTCTAAAGGTAAAGGTTTTCAAGGTGTTGTAAAACGCCATGGTTTTGGTGGTGTGGGTATGCAAACCCACGGTCAGCATAACCGTATGAGAGCTCCGGGTTCATTAGGTGCTTCTTCATTTCCTTCAAGAGTATTTAAAGGAATGAGAATGGCAGGAAGAACTGGTGGTTCCAGAGTGAAAATCCAAAATCTTCAAGTTGTAAAAGTTTTCGCAGAGCAAAACTTATTGGTTGTTAGCGGTTCCATTCCAGGAGCAAAAGGTTCGTACGTATTAATCGAGAAGTAAGATGGAAGTTAAAGTATTAAACATCTCAGGTAAAGAAACAGGTGCCAAGGTGCAACTTCCTGAGGGAATCTTTGGTATTGAGCCTAACGATCACGCTATTTATTTAGATGTAAAACAGTATTTGGCTAACCAACGTCAAGGTACTCACAAAGCTAAACAGCGTAACGAAATTGCTGGTTCAACCAGAAAATTGTACAAACAAAAAGGTACAGGTGGTGCCAGAGCAGGATCTATTAAATCTCCATTATTTAACGGTGGCGGTAGAATTTTTGGTCCTCAACCACGTGATTATAGCTTTAAGCTAAACAAAAAATTAAAAGAGCTTGCTCGTAAATCGGCTTTGTCTTATAAAGCACAAGGTAACAGTGTATTGGTTTTAGAAGATTTCAGTTTTGAAACTCCAAAAACTAAGAACTTCTTAAACTTGTTAAGTGCGTTGAATTCTTCTAACGAAAAAACATTAGTTGTTCTAGCAGAAGGAAATAAAAATGTTTACTTAGCAAGCAGAAACTTACCTAAGGCAAAAGTTGTTGTTGCTGCCGACTTAAATACTTATGATGTATTGAATGCAGCTAAACTAGTATTAACAACAGGTTCTGTAAAATCATTAGAGGAGGCATTAGCAAAGTAATATGGAAATTTTAAAAAAACCAGTGCTTACAGAAAAAGCCGCTCTGTTAACTGAAAAATTAAACCGTTACACTTTCCAGTGTGATCATAGAGCTAATAAGATTCAGATTAAAGCTGCAATCGAGGTTATGTACGGTGTGTCTGTTGAGTCTGTAAACACACAAGTTATAGTTGGAAAAACTAAAACAAGATCAACAAAAACTGGAATTGTACAAGGTAGATCAGCAAAATATAAAAAAGCTATCGTTACCTTAAAAGAAGGCGAAACTATTGACTTTTATAGCAATATTTAATTAAATTATGGGCTTAAGAAAATTTAAACCAGTAACTCCGGGTACCCGTTTCAGAATTGGTGCTGATTTCACTGAAATCACAACCAGAACTCCTGAAAAATCTCTTGTTGTGAAAGCAAAGAGATCAGGTGGCCGTAACGGTTCTGGTAAAATGACTATGCGTTATATCGGTGGGGGACACAAGCAATTGTACCGATTAATTGATTTCAAACGCGACAAGAAAGATATCCCCGCAACAGTAGCTACAGTAGAATACGATCCAAATCGTACTGCCCGTATCGCTTTATTGCACTATGCAGATGGTGAGAAAAGATATATCATCGCTCCAGAAGGTATTAAAGTTGGTCAAAAAGTAGTTTCTGGAGATACAGCAACACCTGAGATAGGAAATGCTTTATCCCTTGCTAAAATCCCTTTGGGTTCAATTATTCACAATATTGAATTGAAACCGGGAAGAGGCGGACAAATTGCAAGAAGTGCTGGTTCTTACGCACAATTAGCTGCGAGAGACGGTAAATATGCAACCATTAAATTACCTTCGGGAGAGACCCGTTTAATCTTGGTTACTTGTACAGCAACTATCGGAACAGTTTCTAATTCTGAGCATGCTAACGAAGTGTTAGGTAAAGCAGGTAGAAAACGTTGGTTAGGTCGTCGTCCAAGAGTTAGAGGTGTGGCTATGAACCCTGTGGATCACCCTATGGGAGGTGGTGAAGGTAGATCATCCGGTGGTCACCCACGCTCTAGAAAAGGCGTTTTAGCTAAAGGTTTTAAAACCCGCGATAAAAAGAAATACTCAGATCGTTTCATCATTGAAAGGAGGAAGAAATAATGTCTCGTTCGATTAAAAAAGGACCTTATATTGACCATAACTTAGATAGAAAAGTTACAGCCATGAACGATTCAGGCAAGAGAACTGTTATCAAAACTTGGTCTAGAAGATCAATGATTTCTCCGGATTTCGTAGGTCATACATTTGCAGTACACAACGGAAATAAATTCATTCCGGTTTATGTAACAGAGAATATGGTTGGTCACAAATTAGGCGAATTCGCTCCAACCAGAACATTTAGAGGTCACTCTGATAAGAAAAGATAATTAAGAAATGGAAGCAATAGCAAAATTAAATAATTGCCCTACTTCGCCTCGTAAAATGAGACTAGTTGTTGATCTGATCAGAGGTGAACGCGTTGAAAAGGCTTTATATATTTTAAAATACACCAATAAAGAAGCAGCTACTAAAGTTGAAAAACTTTTATTGTCGGCTATCAAAAATTGGGAAGTAAAAAATGAGGGTCAAAGCACTGAGGACGCTCAATTGTACGTGAAATACATCTCTGTAGATGGTGGCCGTCAGTTGAAACGTTTAAGACCAGCTCCTCAAGGACGTGGATATAGAATTCGTAAACGTTCTAATCACGTTACTTTAGTAGTAGATAGCAAAATTGTTGAACCTCAAACTAACTAAGCAGAAATGGGACAAAAGGCTAATCCAATAGGAAATAGGTTAGGAATCATCAGAGGATGGGATTCTAACTGGTATGGAGGTAATAACTACTCTGATAAATTAGTTGAGGACGAAAAGATCCGTAAATACCTTTCTGTGCGTGTTGCAAAAGGTGGCGTATCTAAAGTTGTTATCGAAAGAACATTAAAACGTATTACAGTAACAATTCATACTGCTCGTCCAGGAATCGTTATCGGTAAAGGTGGTTCAGAAGTTGACAAGATCAAAGAAGAATTGAAAAAATTGACTAAAAAAGATGTTCAAATCAATATTTTCGAGATCAAACGTCCTGAACTGGATGCTAAATTAGTTGCTGATGGCGTAGCGAAACAATTAGAAGCTCGTATCTCTTTCAGAAGAGCTATGAAAACTTCCATTGCTTCAACTATGAGAATGGGTGCCGAAGGTATCAAAATTATGTGCTCTGGTCGTTTAGGCGGAGCAGAGATGGCTCGTTCTGAACAATACAAAGAAGGTAGAATTCCATTACATACATTCAGAGCTGATATTGATTATGCTTTAGGTGAGGCATTGACTACTTATGGTAAAATTGGTATCAAAGTATGGATTTGTAAAGGAGAGGTTTACGGTAAGAGAGACCTTTCTCCAAATATCGGAGCTAATACCGGAAAAGGTGGAAAACCTGAAGGATCTTCAAACTTTGGCGGAAGAGGCGAGAGAGGTGATAGAAAAGGCGGTAACCGTGGCGGTAACCACCGTGGAGGAAAAGGTAAAAGATAATTCAGTAAACACTATCGTTTAACGATTAAAGAAAAAAGTAATGTTACAGCCAAAAAGAACGAAGTTCAGAAAAATGCAGAAGGGCAGAATGAAAGGCCTTGCCACTCGTGGCGCTGAGCTTGCATTCGGTTCATTCGGAATAAAATCAATGGAAGAGTGCTGGATTACCAGCCGCCAAATTGAAGCTGCCCGTATCGCGGTAACACGTTTCATGAAACGTGAAGGTCAGGTTTGGATCCGTATCTTCCCAGACAAACCGGTAACTAAAAAACCAGCAGAGGTTCGTATGGGTAAAGGTAAAGGTGCTCCTGAGTATTGGGTAGCAGTAGTTAGACCAGGTAGAATCCTTTTCGAAGCAGAAGGTGTGCCTTATGAAGTAGCAAAAGAAGCTATGCGTTTAGCTGCTCAGAAATTACCGGTACAAACTAAATTTGTTGTACGTAGAGATTACGTAGAAGCATAAAAATCGGTTTTTAGTATTCATTGCCTGCCGTTACCTCGCAATGATTAACTTTCAACTACAACTATTTAATAAAATGAAATACGCAGAAATATCAGCGCTGACTAACGAGGAAATCGTTGCCAAGATTCAAGAAGGCAAAGCTACTCTTACTAAGTTGAAATTTGCTCATGCAGTTTCTTCTGTAGAGAACCCTTCCAGAATTAATAAGGCTAGAAAAGAAATAGCCCGCTTGAATACAGAATTATCTAAGCGTAAGGCTGAGGCAGCTTCTGAAAGTAACTCATAATTTTTTAGAGTCGACATGGAAAGAAAATTAAGAAAAACAAGAATTGGGTTAGTGGTTAGCAACAAAATGGAGAAATCTGTTGTGGTTGCAGTAGAGAGAAAGGTGAAACACCCAATCTATGGTAAGTTCGTAAAGACGACTACCAAATTTATGGCTCATGACGAGAAAAATGATTGCGGTATAGGTGATACCGTTTTGATCATGGAGACACGTCCTCTGAGTAAGAACAAAAACTGGAGATTAGTTGAAATTTTAGAAAGGGCTAAGTAAGATGGTACAACAGGAATCAAGATTAAACGTAGCCGACAACTCTGGAGCTAAAGAAGTTTTAGTTATCCGTGTGTTAGGTGGTACCCGCAAGAGATACGCTTCAATTGGTGATAAAATTGTAGTAAGTGTAAAATCTGCACTTCCTTCAGGAAACATCAAAAAAGGTACGGTATCTAAAGCTGTGGTAGTTAGAACGAAAAAAGAAATCAGAAGAAAAGATGGTTCTTATATTCGTTTTGACGATAACGCGGCAGTATTGTTAAACAACCAAAACGAACCGAGAGGTACTCGTATCTTTGGTCCAGTTGCAAGAGAGTTGCGTGAAAAACAATTCATGAAAATTGTATCATTAGCACCGGAGGTATTGTAAAATGGAAAAGAAGAAAACAACACCTAAATTAAAAATCCGCAAAGGCGATTTAGTAAAGGTTATTGCTGGTGACTCTAAAGGACAGCAAGGAAAAATAGTTGAAGTTTTGGTTAGCAAAAACAGAGTTATTGTTGAAGGTATCAACATGGTTTCTAAACATACAAAACCAAGTGCTTCTAACCCTAACGGCGGTATTATAAAGAAAGAAGCCCCTATTCATATTTCTAACTTAATGTTGATAGATCCGAAATCAGGAGAGCCTACAAGAGTAGGAAGAGTTAGAAACTCTGAAGGCAAATTAGTTAGAGTAGCTAAAAAATCTGGGGAGGAGATTAAGTAATGGCTTATACACCAAGATTAAAAAGTAAATATAAAGAGGAAATCGTTTCTGCTCTTAAGGATAAATTCCAATACAAGAGCATTATGCAAGTTCCTAAGTTGCAGAAAATAGCCATCAACCAAGGTGTTGGAGCTGGGGTAACAGATAAAAAAGTTATCGAGTATGCTATTTCTGAGTTAACAACTATTACTGGCCAGCAGGCAGTTGCTGCTAAGTCTAAAAAGGATATTTCGAACTTTAAATTACGTAAGGGAATGCCTGTAGGTGTTCGTGTAACTTTACGTGATAATCAAATGTATGAATTCCTTGATCGTTTAGTAGCCGTAGCTTTACCTCGTATCCGTGATTTTAAAGGTATCAATGATAAAGGTTTCGATGGACAAGGTAACTATACATTAGGTGTATCTGAGCAAATTATTTTTCCTGAGATCAACATTGACAAAATCAATAAGATCCAGGGGATGGATATCACTTTCGTAACTAGTGCACAAAATGATGTTGAGGCATTAGAGTTACTAAAACAGTTCGGTTTACCATTTAAAAATCAAAATAAATAACAATGGCTAAAGAAGGATTAAAAGCTCGCGAAATCAAACGTCAAAGATTAGTAGCAAAATTTGCTGCTAAACGTGAAGAGCTAAAAGCAGCCGGCGATTACCAGGCATTAGATAAACTACCTAAAAATGCGTCTCCGGTACGTTTACACAACCGTTGTAAACTAACAGGACGTCCAAGAGGATATATGCGTCAATTTGGTATTTCGCGTGTTACTTTTCGCGAAATGGCCTTAGCAGGTAAGATACCAGGAGTTAAAAAAGCTAGCTGGTAATAAAATAAAAAACTAAAAGATTTTTTTGTACTTTTGCAGTCCAAAAAAATCTTTTTATTTAATATAATAAAATGTATACAGATCCAATAGCAGATTATCTTACAAGAGTAAGGAATGCCATCAAGGCCAACCACAGGGTTGTTGAAATTCCTGCATCAAACATCAAAAAGGAAATTACAAAAGTACTTTTTGAAAAAGGTTACATCACGAACTATAAGTTTGAGGACCAAGAGTCTCAAGGTATTATTAAAGTTGCCTTGAAATATCATCCAATAACTAAAGTTCCTGCTATTCGCACAATCACAAGAGCGAGTAAACCCGGTTTGAGAAAGTATGCAGGAGTAAGTACAATGCCACGAGTATTGAACGGTTTAGGTATTGCAATATTGTCTACTTCAAAAGGAGTAATGACTGATAAAGAAGCCAAACAGTTAAATGTAGGCGGTGAAGTTTTATGTTACGTTTATTAATTTAGGAGGAGATAGAAATGTCAAGAATAGGAAAAGCCCCAATTTCAATTCCTTCTGGTGTTACTGTAACTGTATCTAAAGATAATTTAGTAACAGTAAAAGGACCTAAAGGTGAATTGTCGCAAAAAGTTGATTCAGATATCAAAGTTGAACAGGAAGAGGGTACTCTTTTAGTTAAACGTCCTTCAGAACAAAAGAGACATAAAGCTTTACATGGTTTATACAGAGCTTTAATCAACAACATGGTTGTAGGTGTTACAGAAGGTTTCAAAATCACTCAGGAATTAGTAGGTGTTGGTTATAGAGCATCTAACACAGGTAACACACTGGACCTTGTATTAGGTTTCTCTCACCACGTAGTTTTTGCTTTGCCAAATGAAATCAAAGTAACTACTACATCTGAGAAAGGTAAAAACCCAACAATCACTTTAGAATCTATTGATAAGCAATTGCTAGGTCAAGTTGCTGCTAAGATTCGTTCGTTAAGAGCACCAGAGCCTTATAAAGGTAAAGGTATCAAGTTTGTTGGTGAAACATTAAGAAGAAAAGCAGGTAAATCAGCAGCTAAAAAATAATTGTAATGGCAGGAAAAGTTAGATTATCTCGTAGAGATAGAATAAAAAAAGGTATCAGAAAAAGAGTTTCTGGATCTCCGGAGCGCCCTCGCTTAACTGTTTTCAGAAGCAATAAGGGAATTTATGCTCAAGTAATTGATGATAATGCTGGAAAAACTTTAGTTGCTGCTTCATCATTAGAAAAAGATTTCAGTGCAACAGGCAATAAAGTAGATCAATCTAAAGAGGTTGGTAAAAAAGTTGCTGAGAAAGCAATTGCTGCTGGAATTACACAAGTTGTGTTTGATAGAAACGGTTATTTATATCATGGCCGTATCAAATCATTGGCAGATGGTGCCCGTGAAGCAGGTTTAATCTTTTAATTTCAGAAGCAGATGTCAACTATCAATATAAAAAGAGTAAAAGCAAACGAGATTGAGTTAAAAGATCGTTTGGTGAGCATCCAACGTGTTGCTAAAGTTACTAAAGGTGGACGTACTTTCAGCTTTTCAGCTATCGTAGTAGTAGGTGATGAGAATGGTGTTGTAGGTTACGGTTTAGGAAAAGCAAAAGAGGTTACAGAAGCAATTGCTAAAGGTATAGATGATGCTAAAAAGAACTTGGTAAGAGTTCCGGTTATCAATGGTACTGTACCTCATACGCAAGAAGGTAAGTTTTCAGGAGGTTATGTATTAATCAAACCTGCTGCAAACGGTACAGGTGTTATTGCAGGTGGTGCAATGAGGGCAGTATTAGAGTCGGCCGGTATTCATAACGTATTGGCTAAGTCTAAAGGTTCTTCAAACCCACATAATGTGGTTAAAGCAACTATCTCTGCATTAGCACAATTGAGAGATGCTCGTACAGTAGCGCATCATAGAGGTGTTTCATTAGATAAAGTTTTTAACGGATAATACGATGGCTAAGATCAAAATAACTCAGATTAAGAGCGTGATCGATAGAAGTGAGCGCCAAAAAAGGACTATCCAGGCTTTAGGTTTAAAAAAAGTAAACCAGAGCGTGGAAGTTGAAGCTACTCCGGCAATCATCGGAATGGTTAAAGCAGTAAATCATTTGGTAGCAATTGAAAAAATTTAATTACCATGAATTTAAGTAACTTAAAACCTGCAGAAGGTTCAATAAAAAATAGAAAAAGAATAGGTCGTGGTACTGGTTCTGGTCGCGGTGGTACTTCTACTCGTGGTCATAAAGGAGCAGGATCCAGATCAGGTTATTCTTCCAAAGTTGGTTTCGAAGGAGGTCAGATGCCTTTACAACGTCGTGTTCCTAAAGTTGGTTTCAAAAATGCTAACAGAGTGGAGTATGTAGGTGTAAACTTAGATGTTCTTCAAAGCCTGGTTGAAAAATTTAATTTATCAACAGTAGATTTTGAAACGCTAAAAACTCATGGTTTGGTATCTAAAAATGATATCGTTAAAATTTTGGGAAGAGGCGAATTAAAAGCTAAATTAGAAGTTAAAGCACATGCATTTACAGCAACTGCACAAAAAGCTATCGAAGCTGCCGGCGGTTCTGTTGTTAAATTATAATGAATGAAGAAGCTGTTCACAACTTTATCCAATATTTGGAAAATTGAGGAATTAAGAGTGCGTATTTTATACACACTCTTAATTCTTTTAGTTTATAGAATCGGGTCATTTATTGTGTTACCCGGTGTAGATCCAAGATCTCTTGAAGGAGAAGCAAAAGAAGGATTGTTAGGTTTATTAAACATGTTTGCGGGAGGTTCTTTTTCCAGGGCTTCTATTTTTGCATTGGGTGTTATGCCTTACATTTCTGCTTCTATTGTTATCCAGTTACTAGGAATAGCAGTTCCTTATTTCCAGAAGTTGCAGAAGGAAGGTGAAAGCGGAAGAAAGAAAATTACTCAAATTACACGTTATTTAACAATTGCAATTACAGCGCTTCAGGCTATCGGTTATGTGAAGTCACAAATCAGCCCCGAAGCGAGGTTAATTTCAGAACCTTTGTTTAGTATCTCTTCTATGCTGGTTTTAACAGCAGGTACTATGTTTGTAATGTGGATGGGTGAGAAAATTACTGATAAAGGTATAGGTAATGGTATATCTCTACTAATTATGGTGGGAATTATTGCTCAATTACCATACGGAGTTTCGGCAGAATTTATTAGCAGAAATACAGGTCAAGGAGGTTTAATCGCATTCTTTATTGAGTTTGTGGCCCTTTTTGCAGTAGTTATGTTTACTGTATTAATTATTCAGGGAACCCGTAAAATTCCTGTACAGTATGCTAAGAAGATTGTTGGAAACAAGCAATATGGTGGAGTTAGGCAATATATACCATTAAAGCTTAATGCAGCTGGTGTGATGCCTATCATTTTTGCTCAGGCGATTATGTTTATTCCATCTACTATTGGTCAGTTTTTTCCTAGTGCCCAATCATCTGTTTTAACTTCTTTCAGTGATTATACATCATTAGCTTATAATATAACATTTGCTGTATTGATTATTCTATTTACATTCTTCTATACAGCTATCACCATTAATCCTAATCAGATGTCGGATGATATGAAGAAGAATGGAGGTTTTATTCCGGGTGTTAAACCAGGAAAGAGTACGGCAGATTATATAGATGGTGTTATTTCAAAAATAACTTTACCAGGATCAGTATTTCTGGCAATAATAGCGATTTTACCATCGATTGCAATAATAGCGGGTGTTAATTCGCAATTTGCGCATTTCTTCGGAGGTACATCATTATTAATTTTGGTTGCGGTAGTTCTGGATACTTTGCAGCAAATAGAAAGTTATTTGTTAATGCGTCATTATGATGGCTTAATGAAAACGGGTAGAATTAAAGGTCGTAGCGACGTGAGCGTTGCTTCTGCGGGATCTGCGATTTAATTTTATGTCGAAAGTAATTTTTAAAACTGCCGAGGAAATAGAACTAATCAGAGAAAGTTCTCTATTGGTGTCTAAAACTTTGGCAGAAATAGCAAAAGTTATTGCTCCGGGAATCACAACTCTAAAACTTAATACATTAGCAGAGGAGTTTATACGTGGTAATGGAGCAATACCTGCTTTTTTAAATTACAACGGATTTCCCTTTTCCTTGTGCATTTCCTTAAACGATCAGGTTGTTCACGGTTTTCCCAGTAACTACGAGCTAAAGGATGGAGACATTGTTTCCGTAGATTGTGGAGTTATCAAAAATGATTTTTTTGGAGATTCTGCGTATACCTTTGCTGTAGGAGAGGTTTCTGCCGAAGCGAAAAAGCTATTGGACGTAACACAGGAATGTTTAAAAAGAGGTATTGAGAAAGCTGTTTCGGGTAATCGTATAGGTGACGTAGGATATGCGGTTCAGGATTGTGCAGAATCTCATGGCTTAGGTGTAGTAAGGGAACTGGTAGGACACGGAGTTGGACGTAATCTTCATGAAAAGCCAGAAGTGCCGAATTATGGAAGGCGTGGTTCGGGGATGAAATTACTGGAGGGGATGGTGATAGCTATCGAGCCAATGATAAACGCAGGCAGAGCCGGGGTAAAATTTTGGAATGATGGATGGACAGTTTCTACTGTTGATGCTAAACTTTCCGCACATTTCGAACATACTGTTGCAATTAGAAAAGGACAGGCTGACGTATTGTCAACTTTTGATTACATTGAAGAAGTTTTGAATAAAGTTTAATTTTATAAAAAAAATTATTTAATTTTGCGTACCGCTTTACGCGGTGAGAATTAAGTAATAGAAAGAAAAATATGGCTAAACAGTCCTCTATAGAACAAGACGGAGTAATTAAAGAAGCATTATCTAATGCAATGTTTCGTGTTGAATTAGAGAATGGTCACGAGATCATAGCACATATTTCCGGTAAGATGAGAATGCATTACATCAAAATATTGCCGGGAGACCGTGTAAAGTTGGAAATGTCACCTTATGATCTTACAAAGGGCAGAATAACTTATAGATATAAATAAGAAAATGAAAGTTAGAGCATCAATCAAAAAGCGCAGCGCTGATTGTAAAATAATCCGTAGAAAAGGAAAATTATACGTGATTAACAAAAAGAATCCTAAATTCAAACAGCGTCAAGGTTAATCGTAATTTTAAACTATCAACAAATAATAAATGGCAAGGATAGCAGGTATAGATTTACCAAAAAACAAAAGAGGAGAGATCGGCCTTACTTATATTTACGGAATTGGAAGAAAAACGGCTCAAAACATTTTGACCCAAGCTGGAATCAATTTCGATAAGAAAGTTCAAGAATGGACCGATGATGAATTAACAGCCATCCGTAACATTATTTCTGATTCTATTAAAGTTGAGGGACAACTAAGATCAGAGGTCCAATTAAACATTAAACGTTTAATGGATATTGGATGTTACAGAGGATTACGTCACAGAAAAGGATTACCATTACGTGGTCAGAGAACTAAAAACAATTCTCGTACTCGTAAAGGAAAGAGAAAAACTGTTGCGAATAAGAAAAAGGCTACTAAATAATATTTGATAGTAAAAAATGGCTAAGTCAAAAAAAGTTACTAAAAAGCGTATCGTAGTGATTGAACCAGTTGGTCAAGCACATATTAACGCTACCTTTAACAACATTATCATTACCTTAACAAATAACCAGGGCCAAACAATTTCATGGTCTTCTGCAGGTAAACAAGGTTTTAAAGGTTCTAAGAAAAACACTCCATATGCTGCATCTCAAGCTGCTAGCGATTGCGGTAAAGTTGCATATGATTTAGGATTACGTAAAGTTGAAGTATTTGTAAAAGGTCCAGGTTCAGGTCGTGAATCTGCTA
>NZ_JBEBVH010000064.1:0-17082 GCF_040392825.1 Pseudopedobacter sp. | reverse complement strand
ATCTTCCGTAATTTCTAATTCTGGTTTTGGTCCGTTAAACATGCTGGCCTTTTCTGATTCATTCATCATGGTGAAATCTTTCGTTGGGATATAGGCAACACCGTTTTTCCAGCTAAAACCTTTTTCACTTACATCTGTTGCCCAAGCTACTGTATATCCATTTTTTAATGCATTATCTATAATATCAGTAAGTTCCTTTATTTTAACATTATAAACCTGATCAAAAGACCAATTGTCTGGAACCATCAACACAAATTTTTCATATAATGGCTGTTCTTTGAAAGAAGAGACTTCTATATAATCCTGCGGATTTAAACCAACAACTTCTTTTGCAAAAGTTTGCGGTGTATAGCTTTTTCCGTTATAGGTGAATTTTTCCGGGACTTCACCTAAATAAGAATCAACAAGCGAAGTGTAGGCTTTTATCCAATTAGGAGTAAGTGATTTATTTGGGTTTTTGATAACGGCATTTAAAACGCCTTCCTGTATGGCAGCCATCTCTCCAAATTGGTTAATATCTGTCCCATAATTTAAACCTGTATAAACTTCCTGAGGAACTATTCCATACTTGGCATACATATTAATAACATCATGAAGGGCACCACCGTCACCTAAAGTAACTGCACCATGCATTCTTACATAGTTTTTCCCTTTTTCAATATAAGCATTGCGAACAATAAACATTTCGGAAAGATCAATAGCCGGCTTTCCTGCCTTAATCATTTCCGATTCGAGAAAAGAGTTTGTAGAATAGCTCCAACAAGTTCCGGAAGAACCCTGGTTTTTAATAGAGGTGTTTGTCAGATTAATTATTGGGGTAAAGGTGAAAGACTGCTTACTTATCTCACTTTGGTTCTTGCTTAAGGAGTTTATCAGGTTGTCCTGAGCGTAGGATACAAAAACAGTTGATATGGCAATGCAGACCGATAAAGCACTTCTAAGAAATTTATTCATTATTATCAATATAAATCAAAGTTTAAAAACCGAGAGGAAGAGCGCTTCCTTCATCCGGAAATAAAAATAACCAAAATCAGATTTACAGATAGTAATGTTTGCTTATTGTTACATAAAGCTTAGAAATAGCCTTTAAACGAAGGGGAAAAATATAATCTCTTCTACTTTATTCTGTTCTGGTTCGCTTTAACAAAAGATTCCCAGCCAGAATAAGATTTGCTGTTACCGCTGCTTACTTTCTGAAAAGAATGACATACTGCAACCGCCAAACCATCTGTGGCATCAAGAAATTCTGGAGTCTCTTTAAAAGAAAGCAATTGCATTAACATCGCTGCCACTTGCTCCTTACCTGCATTGCCGTTTCCGGTAATTGCCTGTTTTACTTTTTTTGGAGAATACTCTACAATAGGAAGATTTTTTGCCAATCCGGCAGCCATGGCAACTCCTTGTGCTCTGCCCAGTTTTAACATTACCTGAACATTTTTACCATAAAATGGTGCTTCCAGAGCCATACAATCTGGTTTATATTGCTCTATTAATAAACTGGTTTTTTCAAAAATGCGTTGAAGTTTCAAAGGATGATCGTCCAGATGATCTAATTTAATCACACCTAAACTAATTAAAGAGATCTTATTTCCAGTTTCTTTAATTAGGCCATAACCCATAATAGCAGTGCCCGGGTCTATACCTAAAATAATACGTTCTTTGGATTTTTCTCTTTGCATGAGCGCAATATTAAGCTAATTTCTTAACATTGTACAAAAACAAATCCCATTGGCCGCCAATAAAAAGAAATTTTTAAGTTATCTCATAAAAATCGCAGTGTTGGTACTGGCAACAGTATTCATATATAAGAAACTTACAGATAACCAGAATTTAAAAAACTTTGTAAATCTGGTAAATGGTTTGGACAAGAGCGAAGTAAGATTCTCCATTTTCGGGATTTTAACCTTAATGCTTCTCAATTGGTTTATAGAAAGTGTAAAATGGAAATATATTATTAAAAAAGTAGAGCAAATAAGTCTATGGAAATCAATAGAATCTGTTTTTTGCGGTTTAACATGGGCGGTATTTACGCCGAATAGAATTGGCGAGTATGGTGGCAGAGTATTCTTCCTTTCTGCCAAAAAGAGAATAAAAGGAGTGGTTGCTATGAGTGTTGGCCATATAGCACAAATGGTTTTAACCAATATTTTTGGAGCCATTGCCTTTTTATGGTTTATTTACACCTTTCAGGATATGGATGCCTGGGTTTATGTAGCTATCGCTTTCATGACGTTGGTTTTCTGTTCATTTTTTATCATCTTTTATTTCAATATCTATTGGTTAGATAATCTGATAGGAAACATAAGTTTTCTAAAGAAATTCCGACGTTTTTCGGCGGTTTTAGAATCTTACAGCAAATATGAATTATGCATTATTATGTTTTACAGCTTTTTCAGATTTGTAGTTTTTACCTCTCAGTACTTGCTTGTTATGAAATTACTGATTCCCGAAATAGCTGTTTATCACTGTATATTATTAGTTTTTATATTATTCTTTGTGCAGTCTGCTTTACCTTCCTTAGATTTGCTCGATTTTGGAGTTAGAGGGATGACAGCAACCTATTTTTTCGGTTTTATCACTAATCAGGAAATAGCTGTTATGGCAGCTGCTGCGTTAATCTGGTTTGTAAACCTGATTATACCGGCAATAATCGGTTCTTTTTTTGTTTTTAAGCTTAAATTCTTTGGGAATAACTATTAGTATTATTTGTGCGTTTCTTACGCTTTTTTATGTAGGACTACTTCTTTTTTTTAGTCGGGGCTGGGTTCGCTTACCTAAATTCAAACGGATAGAAAAAAGCTATAAAACCAAAGTTTCAATAATTATTGCGGCAAGAAACGAAGAACAAAATATAGCAAGTACAATTGGCGATATTCTCCGACAATCTTATCCTAAAGGTCTTTACGAATTAATTATAGTAGATGACCACTCTACAGATAAAACAGCGGAAATAGTTAAAAGTTTTCAGTCAGAAAATGTGAAGCTTATTCAGCTAAATGAGCCGGATGTACTTAATTCTTATAAGAAAAAAGCCATAGCAGAAGCTATAAAAAATTCTTCGGGAGAACTAATCGTTACTACAGATGCAGATTGTAGCATGGGGCCCAAATGGCTGGAAACAGTAATTAACTGTTATGAGCAGAATCATTTTAAAATGATAAGCTCTCCGGTAAGTTATTTCAGAGAGAAAAATGAATTTGAAGAAATGCAAACTCTGGAATTTTTATTTCTAATAGGTTTAGGTGCGTCGGGCATTGGTAATAAGATGCCTACTACCTGTAACGGTGCAAATCTGGCCTACCAGAGAGAGGCTTTTTTAGAGGTGGGTGGTTTCCAGGGAATTGATAATCTGGCGTCTGGAGATGACGAACTGCTATTGCATAAAATGACCTTTAAATATCCAAATGCTATAGGTTTTTGCAAATCTGAAGATGCGATTGTCTATACCGAAGCCAAAGAGAATCTGCAGGAGTTTATTTCTCAAAGGAAGCGCTGGGCTAGTAAAAGTACCAGGTACAAAGACAAAAGAATTGTATTTGTTGCAGTTTCTATCTGGTTATTTAATGTTTCTTTTTTGTTTAATTTTGTGTCGGTATTTTTTGAAGCATATGCACTAAAAGTATTTTTGTTTCAGTATCTTGTCAAAATGCTCGTAGAAGTATTCTTCTTGTCAAAGATAACTTCATTTAATAAGCGTATAGAGTTACTGAAATATATTCCGATTTTAAGCCTGATACATCCATTATATATAGTTTATATTGGTCTTGCCGGCAATTCGGGAAAATATAAGTGGAAGGGACGAACTGTTAGATAATTTATTTTGCAATTGATTGATAATAAGTTGGATAAGTATAACAATATTACCGAGTCGGAAATTGAACAGGTTGATCTAATAGAGTTATTGCTGGACAGGCAAGCGGAACTGAATACCCTCTTAGAAATAACACAGGCTATTAACAGGAATGTCTCTAGCAGCACCTTGATTAATATGCTCGAACTTATACTTAAAAATAGCTTATGTATACAGCATTTTTTATTGCTCATACAAGACGAGGGCAAATTTAAAAGAGTTTCCAGCTTTGGGAAAGCTTATTATCTTACCGAAGATTATACGCCTTTAATAGCCGATTTCGTACATGATAAAAAAGCTATTGATCTTATCGGAAATTCAGATCCGTATTTAGAGAACTTTCGTTATTTTATTCCTGTGTATCCTAAAGAACAAGAGCAGGCCCTGGCTTATGTACTTGTAGGAGATCTGATGGCCAAAGACAGAATCATTACCAAAAATCGGATTAATTATATACGCACCTTAATTAATGTCGTTATTGTTGCGCTAGAGAACAAGAAACTTTTTCAGGAAAGAATCCAAACAGAAAGGCTACAAAAAGAATTAGAGCTTGCAGGTAAGGTGCAGAATATGTTCATTCCAAAAGAACTGCCAGTAAATAAAATTTTTGATTTTGACGCTGTATATCTTCCTCATCAAAATATTGGCGGAGATTTTTACGATTTAATACAACTTAACGCAGACGAGTTTCTTTGGTGTATAGCAGATGTCTCTGGAAAAGGTATTTCGGCAGCTTTGTTGATGTCCAATTTTCAGGCTAGCTTAAGAGCATTAGCTTCAACAGATATATCGCTTAAAGAACTTATAGTGAAATTAAATTATCTGGTTTGCAATAACACCAATGGAGAACGTTTTATTACAGTTTTCCTGGCCAGATATAATGGTAAGACACGGAAGGTAGAATATATAAATGCCGGACACGCCGCCCCTATACTTTTACAAGAAGGGAAAGCCGTAATGTTAGAAAAGGGCTCTACCGTGATAGGTGTATTCGATGACTTACCCTCTATATGCATAGGAGAAATAGAAATAGCTCAGGATGCTCTGGTGTTTAATTATACAGATGGTATAACAGAACATGATGGAGATGAAGACAAGATAATTCATGAAAAAGATCTTATAGATTTTCTAGAAAGAAACCGAGATAGAGCATTAAAAGAAATACACGCAGATTTGCTAACGCTGTTGCGTAATACACATAGAGAGCAAGAAGCTAAGGATGACATTACTATGCTTTCCCTAAGATTTCATTGATTTCTAAGCCAGAAGGAAAAAGTATCACAAATTCAACTACAAAAAATTTTATGCAAACCTTACCGGTAACGATTGCATAAATAAATATGGTCTGAAAATATAATGCTGGGTTTTTATTTACTAAAATTGTTTTAAAACAGCATTAAATCAAGTCAGATAACAAGCAGAATAGAAAGAGAAAACTAATCGGTTTGTTAAAATTAGGCCATTTATGAAGAATTTAACGAAAGTACCTTTTGGTTTGGTGGGGTTTGCATTGCTTAGTTTTTTAGCGGCGAATCTTCACGCCCAAAACCCGTCAGAAAGAAGGGCAGATTCGATTTTATTCGAAAAGACATTCAGCGTTAAACTCCCAACAGTTAAAACTCCGGTATTTAAAAAAGATACATTCTATGTTGAGCAATATGGAGCAAAACCGGATGGAGTTACGTTAAATACAAAAAGTATTAATGCAGCTATAGATGCATGCAGTAAAAATGGTGGTGGAGTAGTATTTTTAGGTGGCGGAGTTTGGTTAACCGGTCCAATTCAATTAAAAAGTAATGTAAACCTACATATAAAAAGAGATGCCATTCTGCTGTTCACCAAAGACAAAAGTCAATATAAATTAATTGAAGGCAATTGGGAAGGAAAACCAGCAGTAGTAAATGAATCGCCTATTTCTGCCTTTAATGTAGAAAATATAGCCATTACCGGAGAAGGGATTATTGATGGCAGCGGAGAAGTATGGCGATTGGTGAAAAAGGGAAAAATGACCGCATCGCAATGGAAAGCCCTGATAGCATCTGGAGGTGTTTTAAGTGACGATAAACAAAGCTGGATGCCTTCCGAAAGTTATAAAAAAGGAGACAAAGCCGGTAATGCCAGAAATCTTAAACCAGGGGCGGTATTAGCCGACTATGAGCCTATGAAAGATTTTTATAGGCCAAACCTGTTAGTCATTGCAAATTCTAAGCGTATTTTATTAGAAGGCGTTACCTTTCAAAATTCCCCGGCCTGGTGTCTTCATCCGTTAATGAGCGAAGATTTGGTGCTTCGTAACGTATTTGTAAAAAATCCATGGTATGCGCAGAATGGGGATGGCATAGATATAGAATCCTGCAAAAATGTACTTATAGAGAACTCTACTTTTGATGTTGGCGATGATGCTATCTGTATCAAATCTGGCAGAGATGAAGCAGGAAGAAAAAGAGGAATGCCTACTCAGGATGTAATCGTTAGGAATAATGTAGTTTATCATGCCCACGGCGGATTTGTAATTGGGAGCGAGATGTCGGGTGGTGCTAAAAATCTTTATGTATACAACAATTCATTTATCGGAACTGATATTGGTTTAAGATTTAAGACTACAAGAGGCAGAGGTGGTATCGTAGAAAAGGTTTACATTGCTAACTCCTACATGAAGGATATTCCCGGCGATGCAATCCTCTTCGATATGTATTATGAAGCAAAAGATCCAGTGCTTTTGGCGGGTGAGCAAAGACCAGAACCCAAAGCAGAGTTCAAACCTGTTAGCGAAGCGACTCCTCAATTCAAAGATTTCTATATCAAAAATGTAGTTTGTAAGGGAGCAGATAAAGGACTGTTTGTAAGAGGTATTCCAGAAATGAATGTGCAGAACATTTATCTTGAAAATTTAACGCTGGATGCAAAAACCGGTATCGAAATTATAGAAGGAAGTAACATTAATATTAAAAATATTCATTTGGTTACCTCCAATACAAATCCTTTAATTTTTATAGAGAATAGCAAAAAAGTAACCATAGACGGTTTTAAAAGTGCTAAAAAGGACAATATGCTTTTAAGTGTATCTGGAGATAGAAGTGCAGAAATTTCACTTAAAAATGCAGAAATAAAAGTATCTAAAACCAATGTTGAGTTTAATTACGGGGCGAAATCATCCATTTTAAAAACTAAGTAATGAGAAATCTGATAAAAAATATAGGAATTCTTTCTGCTGCTGTGTTGCTTGCAGTTAATGCTTTTGCAGCCAGACAAAACAACGAGCCGAAAATTTCAGAGGAAATAGCTGCTACAATTATGTCTAAGTGGACATATCCTATAGAAAACGAAAGCAGAAGGATAAAGTGGACTTATGAAACGGGAGTTTTTCTGGAAGGTATACGAGATGTGTGGCAAAGCACAGCAAAAAAGGAATACTTTGACTATGTGCAAAAAGCAATGGATACTTATATAGACGAAACTGGCAATATAAAGACCTACAAGTTTGCAGATTATAATATAGATAACATAAAGACTGGCAGAAGTTTATTGTTGCTGTATAGAGTTACCGGAAAACAAAAATATTTTAAAGCTGCGGCGCAATTAAGAAAGCAACTTGAAGAGCAGCCAAGAACAAAAGCAGGTAGCTATTGGCATAAAAAAATATATCCTAACCAGGTTTGGTTAGACGGGTTGTATATGGGAATGCCTTTCTACACAGAATGGGCTTCTATGTTTAATGAAACAAAGGTTTACGATGATGTAGCCAATCAGTTTGTGCATATCGAGAAAGAAGCCAGAGACCCTAAAACCGGATTGATTTACCATGCCTGGGACGAATCGCGTGAACAAAGATGGGCGAATAAGGAAACCGGAAACTCTCCGCATTTCTGGGGAAGGGCAATGGGGTGGTATGGCATTGCCATGATTGATGTGCTGGAGTATTTTCCAAAAGATCATCCCGGGAGAAAACAAATTATTGATATCCTGAACAGATTTGCGGAAGCCGTAACTAAGGTACAAGATAAAAATTCCGGACTATGGTATCAGGTTTTGGACATGCCCACAAGAGAAAGAAATTATGAAGAGGCTTCGGCCTCAAGTATGTTTGTGTACGCTTTGGCAAAAGGAGCCAGATTGGGGTATCTTCCACAGAAATACGAAGCTGTCGCTCAAAAGGGCTACGAAGGAATTAAAAAGAAGTTCCTGGAAAGAGGGGCAGATGGTCGTCTCCATCTGAATGGGACCGTTAGTGTTGCCGGTTTAGGCGGAAATCCTTATCGTGATGGCAGCTATGATTATTACATGAGCGAAAAAGTCGTTCAGGATGATCCGAAAGGAATAGGTGCTTTTTTAATGGCAGCTAATGAAATGGAAATCAGGGATATTGCACAGGTAGGTAAAGGCAAAACTGTAATGCTGGACAATTACTTCAATAATGAATTCAGGAAAAATGCTTTGGGCCAGACAGAGAGCTATCATTACGTATGGAATGAGCTGGATAATAATGGTTTCTCTTTATGGGGTTTGAATTTTGTAAAAAGAGGCGCAAGATTAGAAACACTAAAAGAAGCACCAACTGCCAAAAATCTGTCTAAAGCGGGCGTTTATATTATTGTAGATCCGGATGATGAAACCGAGACAGCTCAGCCAAATTATATGGATGCTAAGTCGGTAAATAACTTAAAATCCTGGGTTAAAAAGGGCGGCGTTTTAGTATTAATGGCTAACGATTACAAGCATTGCGAACTGAAGCGTTTTAATGAGTTGCCAAGAGCTTTTGGTATAGAATTTAAAGAAGAGCTTAAAAATCCGGTAACAGGAAATCAGTATGAAATGGGAGCTATTCAGGTAACGGATAATAACGAGATTTTCAAACAATCCAAAAAGCTTTATCTGAAAGAAATCAGCACACTAAATATAAAATCTCCTGCAAGGTCTATTTTAAAGCATAATGGTGATGTTGTTATAGCAGCAACCAAATACGGAAAAGGGACAGTTTTCGCTGTAGGTGATCCCTGGTTATATAATGAATACATAGATGGTAGGAAGTTGCCGGCAAGCTTCGACAACTTTAAAGCTAGCGAAGAGCTGGCAGAGTGGTTGTTGAAACACAGTTCAATCAAGTCAAAAAAATAGAAAAAGTTAAGAAATAAGTGATGGAGTTATTAAACAGAGAGCAGTTGAAGGCAGGGAATACTCAGGTAGTTTGCCCTCCTGTGAGCACTTTAGAGTTGCCAGAAAAAGTTCTGCAATTTGGAACGGGCGTTTTGCTTAGGGGATTGCCAAATTACTATATTAATAAAGCAAATTTAGCCGGAAAGTTTAATGGACGTGTAGTTGTGGTAAAATCTACTGACCAGGGCGGAACTGACGATTTCGATAAGCAAAACAATTTATATACTATTTGTATAAGAGGCATTCAGAACGGAGAAAAAAAAGAAGAAAACCAGGTGATTTCTGCTATAAGTCGGGTGCTTACAGCCAGCCAGCAATGGGAAGAAATTCTGGATTTTGCCGCCAGCCCTAGTTTAGAAGTAGTTATTTCAAATACTACCGAAGTAGGTATCCGTTTAGAAGAAGATAATGTGCATGCTCAGCCTCCGGTTTCTTTTCCCGGAAAGCTATTAGCTGTTTTGTACCATCGCTATAAGATGTACAATGGTTCAAAAGACAGAGGCCTGGTTATTATTCCTACAGAATTAATTCCGGATAATGGAACAAAGCTAAAAGAGATTATCATAGAACTTGCTCACCAGAATCAGCTTCCGGAAGATTTCGTTACCTGGGTAGAAGAAGTAAACCACTTCTGTAATTCTTTGGTAGATAGAATAGTTCCGGGAAAACCACATGCAGATTTAAAACAGCAGTTAGAGCAGGAACTGGGATATAAAGATCAATTATTGATTATGTCTGAGGTTTACAGTCTGTGGGCTATCGAAGGAAATGAGAAAGTTAAGAATGTTTTAAGTTTTGCCCAGACAGATCCCGGTGTTGTGGTAACACCAGATATTGGTTTGCACAGAGAGCTGAAACTTAGGCTGCTGAACGGGACACATACTTTAAGTTGCGGTATTGCTTTTTTATCTGGTTTCCCAACCGTAAAAGAAGCAATGGATAATGCGGAAATGTCTGCTTATATAGAAAATTTAATGAAGCAGGAGATTGCTAAATCTATTCCGTACGAAGTAGATGAGCAAACAGCAATTACCTTTGCAAATAACGTAATAGACCGTTTTAAAAATCCGCATATAGAACATCAATGGTTAAGTATAACCATGAATTATACTTCTAAACTGGGTATGCGTGTAGTTCCATTATTATTAAACCATGCAAAGAAATTTAATAATGTACCAGAATTAATGGCATTTGGCTTTTCAGCTTACATTGCTTTTATGAACGGCTACGAGAAAGACGGCAAATACTTTGGAAAGACAGCAGGCAAAGAATATCCTATTAATGATGACAAAGCAGCTTATGTTATCGATTTATGGAATAAGAACGGGAAAGAGGGAATTGTTAAAGCCATTTTAAGTGATGAAAAACTGTGGGGTACAGATTTGACCCAAATTGCAGGTTTTGAAAATACAGTAAATAATAATTTACAGAATATACTGGAACAAACTGTTCCAACTGTTTTAAACAGTTTGTTTATAAAAGCATAAGGAAATGAAACATAGAGTTTTGAAAGTAAATCCGAGTGACAATGTACTGGTTGCTTTAACGGATTTAAATAAAGGTGATATTATTCACTACGGAGGGGAAGAATATGTGCTTTCCGAAGATGTTAAGGCAAAACACAAATTCCTTACAGAAGATTTATCACAAGGTGATGAAGTTATTATGTACGGAGTTTTAGTTGGAAAAGTGCAGGAAGACCTTAAAAAAGGAAGCTTGTTAACTACAGCTAATCTGAAACATGCTGCTTTGGGTTTTGAAACCAGTGCAGAAAGAAAAACTACCTGGAATATTCCGGATGTTTCCAGATGGGCAGGAAAGACTTTTAAAGGATATCATAGGGCAGACGGAAGCGTAGGAACAGCCAATTATTGGCTGGTGGTACCTATGGTTTTTTGTGAAAACAGGAATTTGGATGTTTTAAAAGAGTCTTTAATAGAACCTTTGGGATACGGTCGTAAAAATGATTATCAATCTCAGGCAGATAAACTGATCGCTATGTATCGTACAGGAGCAAAACCGAGTGATATTTTAGAAGCAGAAGTTTTTGTCGAGAAACAAAGCGATAAATCTAACCGGGTTTTTCCTAATGTAGATGGAATAAAATTCTTGAAACATGATGGTGGCTGCGGAGGAATCAGACAAGATGCAGAAACCCTATGCGGGCTTTTAGCTGGTTATATTACCCATCCTAATGTTGCTGGAGCGACAGTTTTAAGCTTAGGTTGTCAGAATGCACAAGTTTCGATTTTACAGAAAGAAATTGCAAAGAGAGACGCTAACTTCTCTAAACCCCTATATATTTTAGAGCAGCAGCAGATTGGTACAGAAGCTGACCTGATTTCTGAAGCTTTAAAACAAACTATGGCGGGTTTGGCTGAAGCTAACCAAAATAAAAGAGAGGACGCCCCACTGAGTAAAATTACTATCGGTCTGGAGTGTGGCGGTTCAGATGGCTTCTCTGGTATTTCTGCCAATCCGGCTATCGGTTATACATCAGATTTATTAATTGCATTGGGTGGATCGGTGATTTTAGCCGAGTTCCCTGAGCTTTGTGGTGTAGAACAAAACTTAAGTGACAGATGTGTCTCCGTAAGCGAAGCAGAGCGTTTTTCTAACCTGATGCGTACTTACGAAAGAAGAGCAGAAGAAGCGGGCTCTGGTTTTGATATGAACCCTTCTCCGGGAAATATTAAAGATGGTTTAATTACAGATGCCATTAAATCTGCCGGAGCAGCAAAAAAAGGTGGAACTTCTCCGGTTGTAGAAGTTTTAGACTATCCTGAAAAAGTAACCAAACCAGGTTTGAATTTATTGTGTACTCCGGGTAATGATGTAGAAAGTACAACGGCCGAGGTTGGTTCCGGTGCAAATGTGGTATTGTTTACTACCGGTTTAGGGACACCAACAGGAAATCCTATTGTTCCGGTTGTTAAATTGAGTAGCAATACGACACTTTTTAATAAGATGAGCGATATCATCGACATCAATACGGGAACAATTATAGAGGGAGAAGAAACTATAGAAGAAGCGGGTGCGAGAATTTTAGATTATGTTATCGCGGTAGCTGGTGGAGAAATAGAAGTAAGCGCCGTAAGGCATGGGCAAGACGACTTTATCCCTTGGAAACGAGGCGTTAGTTTATAGCCAGTATTTAATTTAATAGTATTTATAACAGAAGCTATCGTAATCGGTTACGTGAAAAAAAACGGTAACTTATGTGAACATAATCGGGTATTTTTCCCAATTTACAACTTCATATAAGCTAAGCGGGACTGAGGACGATAGCTTCTTCAATTAAAAATTTAACAGATGAAAGAAGGTTCGGTTATTCCAGAAGATTTTTTATTGTATTCAAAACAGGCAAAAGCATTGTATCATGACTATGCTAAAGATATGCCTATTGTAGATTATCATAACCATCTCCCTCCTAACGAGATTGCAGAAAACAAAAAGTTTAAAACAATCACAGAAATATGGTTAAAAGGCGATCATTATAAATGGAGGGCCATGAGAGCCATGGGAGTAGATGAGAAATACATTACGGGTGATGCAAGCGATCTGGAAAAATTCAAAGCATGGGCTAAAATTGTTCCTGCGGTAATCAGAAATCCATTGTTCCACTGGACACATATGGAGCTGAAGAATCCATTTGGAATCAATAAGTTCTTAAATGAAGATTCGGCAGAAGAAATTTATCACCAATGTAATGAACTTTTAGCACAGGATAACTTCTCTACACAAGGGTTGTTAAAAGGTTTTAATGTGGTAATGGTTGGAACAACTGATGATCCTACAGATTCTTTAGAATACCACAAAACTTTATTGAATAGTGACTTTTCAATAAAAGTAAAGCCTTCTTTCAGACCAGATAAATCTTTAATTATTGGAGATGCAGGTAATTACAGAGCATATATAGTAAAATTATCTCAGGCATCTGGTGTAGATATTAAAGATGTTGATTCGCTGGTTGCAGCTTTAAGAAACAGAATTGAATTCTTTGCAGAACATGGTGCTTCAATATCAGATCACGGATTGAATACTGTTCCGTCTAAAATTTCTCTGACTGCAGAGCAAAAAGAAGAATTCAAAAAATTCCTTGCAGGAGATGCAAGTACCTTCTCGGACGTAGATGCATTTGCAGGTTACGTTTTAACAGAAGTTAGTAAAATTTATCACGAAAAAGATTGGGTACAGCAATTTCATCTGGGGGCGATTAGAAATAATAATCACGGACAAATGAGAAGATTAGGTCCGGATACAGGATACGATTCTATTGCAGATTATCCACAGGCTCAAAGTCTTTCTAATTTCTTAGGTAATTTAAGTTTAGAAGACCAATTGGCTAAGACCATTATCTATAACCTGAATCCGGCTGATAACGATGTTTTTGCAACCATGATAGGTAATTTTCAGGATGGAAAAACCAGAGGGAAAATGCAATTTGGATCGGGCTGGTGGTTCCTGGATCAGAAAGATGGAATGGAAAAACAATTAAATTCTCTTTCAAATATGGGGGTTTTAAGTACATTTGTTGGAATGCTGACAGACTCAAGAAGCTTCTTGTCTTATTCCAGACATGAATATTTCAGAAGAATCTTGTGTAATCTGTTAGGAAGCGAAATGGACAATGGACAAATTCCTGATGATGAGAAGTGGATTGGTAAGATAGTTCAGGACATTTGCTATAACAATGCAAAAAACTATTTTAATTTATAATGGCGAAAGTATTGACATTTGGAGAGCTTCTTTTAAGAATCTCTCCGGATGCAGAAGCCAACTGGTTAAAAACCAATAAGGTTTCTGTTTTTGTTGGTGGAGCCGAGTTGAACGTAGCTACGGCTCTGGCAAAGTGGGGCACAGACGTTTATTATTTGACGGCCCTTCCTGTTCATTCTCTAACACATCAGATTTTAGATTATGTAAATTATCTAAAAATAGACACCTCTAAAGTTGCCTTACAAGGTGAAAGAATAGGAACCTATTATCTTCATGAAGGAAAAGACTTAAAAAGTTCCGGGGTAATTTACGATAGGGCATATTCTTCATTTTATTTTCTAAAACCTGGAGATATTAATTGGGACAAAGTACTGGAAGGCGTAACTCATTTTCAGTTTAGCGCTATATGTCCAGCTGTTTCGTTAAGTGCTGCAAACGTTTGCCTTGAAGCTGTAAAGGCTTGTAAAGAAAGAGGAATATTTGTGGCACTGGATTTAAACTTCAGAGCTTTGTTGTGGAAATACGGAAAAAATCCGGTAGATATTTTACCAGAGATAGCAGAATACTGTGATTTAATTATGGGAAATATTTGGGCAGCACATCGTATGTTAGGTACGCCTTTATACAATGAATTGATAGAACCGGACACCCTGGATAAGTATTATGAACATTCGGCAAAGACTTCGCAGGAAATAATTGATCGTTTTTCATCATGTAAGATAGTAGCAAATACGTTCAGGTTCGAAGCGGGAGAAGGCGGAATTAGTTATTCTACCACTTTATATACCGAAGGTAAATTGTATAATTCTAAAAAATATACAGCAGATAAAATTATAAATAAAGTAGGCAGCGGCGACACATTTATGGGAGGTCTGTTGTTCGGCATTACGAACCAATTAAGTAATCAGGAGACTCTGGAATTTGCAACTGCAGCAGCCTATAAAAAATTATTTATACCTACAGACGCAACGTCAACAACAAAAGAAGAGATTTTTGAAACAATAAACAGCCATGATAAATAAAGAAGGAATACTTGATATTATCATAGAACAAGGAATGTTGCCTTTGTTCTATCATGAAGATAAAAACTTGAGTTTAGATGTCATTAAAACCTTGTATGATGCAGGAGTTAGAACTTTAGAGTACACAAACCGAGGTCCGGCTGCATTGGAAAACTTTAAGTTTTTAAAAGAGAACACTAAGAGTTTAGAAGGGTTTTATTTAGGTATAGGTACAATCAAAACTGCAAAAGAAGCTCAGGATTTCGTAGATGCCGGTGCAGATTACATCGTAGCCCCAACAGTAAATGAAGAAGTGGCTAACGTGGCTAATTCCAATAATTTACTTTGGGTTCCGGGTTGTATGACGCCTACCGAAATTAGTAAAGCACAAACTTTAGGTGCATTATTGATTAAATTGTTTCCCGCAAATATTTTGGGCCCGGGTTTCATGGGAGCTATTAAAGAACTTTTTGCAGGTCAGAAATTCATTCCTACAGGAGGCGTAGAAATCGAAGAAAATAATTTAAAAACCTGGTTCAAGTCGGGTGTTTGTGCAGTAGGAATGGGCAGTAAGATGATTACGAAAGAGATTCTTGATAATGGCGATTTAGCAACATTGAAAGCAAACGCCGTTAAAGCATTAACTTTAATCAAACAATCAAAATAATAGAACCTAAAAAATTAAACGACATGAGTACAAACAAAGTAGGGAAATACAGGTGGTCGATATGTGCCCTTTTGTTTTTCGCAACTACAATCAATTATTTAGACAGGCAGGTTCTGTCGCTAACCTGGAAAGATTTTATTGCTCCGGAATTTCATTGGACAAATAACGATTACGGAAATATCACAGCATTATTCTCTATTTTTTATGCCGTAAGTATGCTTTTTGCCGGTCGCTTTGTAGATTGGATGGACACTAAAAAAGGTTTCCTTTGGGCAATAGGTATCTGGTCTATTGGAGCTATACTTCACGCTTTTTGCGGTATTGCCACATCTGGAGTTGTAGCAGGAAAATGGTTCGTTGGTTTTGAAGGCGCGAAAGAAGCAATTGCTACGGTTAATGATATCGGACTGGTACTTAACGTGAGTGTGGCATTATTCATTTTTGCTCGTTTTGTTTTAGCTGTTGGAGAAGCGGGGAACTTTCCGGCAGCAATTAAAGCAACTGCAGAATTCTTTCCTAAGAAAGACAGAGCTTTAGCAACCAGTATTTTTAATGCAGGTGCTACAGTTGGTGCATTAGCTGCGCCAATTACAATTCCTGTTATTGCTGAGCATTGGGGCTGGGAAATGTCATTCATTATTATTGGTGCTTTAGGTTTCATTTGGATGGGATTCTGGGTGTTTATGTACCAGAAACCAGAAGTTCACCCTAAGATTTCTAAAGAGGAACTGGCATATATTCAACAAGACAGCATTAGTGAGGGTGGAGAGGTTAAAGAAACTTCTGGTAAAGCTGCGAAGAAGATTTCATTCTTAGACTGTTTTAAACATAAGCAAACCTGGGCATTTGCTTTCGGTAAGTTTATGACGGACGGCGTATGGTGGTTCTTCCTTTTCTGGGCACCAGCATATTTAAGTTCTGTTTATGGGATCAAATCATCAGACGTAGAAGGCCAGTTAGCTATATTTGTTTTATATGCAATTACACTCTTATCTATTATAGGAGGCTGGTTACCAACTTACTTTGTAGAGAACAAAGGAATGAATCCTTATGCGGGGCGTATGAAGGCGATGTTGATATTTGCTTTCTTCCCATTGGTGGTTCTTTTGGCTCAGCCTTTAGGTCATATCTCTTACTGGGTTCCGGTTATTTTAATCGGTATCGGAGGAGCAGCGCATCAAGCCTGGTCTGCTAATATTTTCTCTACAGTTGGAGATATGTTTCCGAAATCTGCAATTGCTACTGTCACTGGAATAGGTGGTATGGCAGGCGGTATCGGGGCCTTTATCATTAATAAATGTTCAGGATTACTTTTTGACTTCTCGCAAAGGAATTGGACTAAAGTGGATGGAGTTGCTTTATTAGAGAAATATCCTCAGTTACAAAATGTAGAAACAAAACAGGATTTTCTACTTCAACACGGTGCTGCAAATGTAGAGGAGTTTTTAAAAGGACTATCTAGTTCTGGTCTACATGTTGCGAATGGGATAAATACAGGTTATATGATCGTATTTTCTGTTTGTGCCGTAGCTTATTTAATTGCATGGGTAGTAATGAAGGCTTTAGTGCCGAAAATGAAAATGGTAGAAATATAATACTGATTTCAGATAATTCAATAGAAAGGGCGGGGAATTCCCCACGAATGGTCGGAAGATTTTTCTTCCGACTTTTTTATTTATAATGGTTTTTGG
>NZ_JBEBVH010000063.1:0-17091 GCF_040392825.1 Pseudopedobacter sp. | reverse complement strand
TATTTTTGCCAAAATCACCCTTTTGATGAAGTACAAAAGAATTCTACTGAAATTAAGCGGCGAATCTTTAATGGGTTCGCAACAATATGGTATAGATAATGCCCGCGTTTTGCAATATGCAAAAGAAATAAAAGCCGTTAAAGAGAAAGGTGTTGAAGTTGCCGTTGTTATTGGCGGAGGTAATATCTTTAGAGGTTTAAGTGCAGAAAAATCCGGAATGGATAGAGCTCAGGCAGACTATATGGGAATGCTTGCTACTGTTATTAACTCTATGGCTCTGCAAAATGCTTTGGAAACTATTGGAGTGTACACCAGACTTCAGTCTGCCATCAAAATGGAACAGATATGCGAACCTTATGTAAGAAGGAGAGCCATCAGGCATTTAGAAAAAGGCAGAGTAGTTATTTTTGGTGCCGGTACAGGTAATCCTTATTTCACTACAGATTCTGCTGCAGCATTAAGAGCGATTGAAATTAAAGCAGACGTTGTCTTAAAAGGAACCCGGGTAGATGGTATTTATACTGCCGATCCTGAAAAAGATCCCTCGGCAACAAAATTCGATTCTTTAAGCTTTCAGGAAGTTTATGCTAAGGATCTTAGTGTAATGGACATGACGGCCTTTACTTTATGCGATGAGAACAACCTTCCAATTATCGTTTTCGATATGGATAAAGGAGGAAATTTAATGAAGCTTATTGATGGCGAAAATATTGGTACATTAGTAAAATAATTAAGCTCAAATACTAAAACAAGATGAACGAATTCATTAAGTTAGAATTGGAAGAAGCTAAAGCTACTATGCAAAAAGCTATCAGTCACACTGATAACGAATTAATGAAAATTAGAGCAGGTAAAGCTTCTCCTTCAATGTTAGATGGAGTTCTGGTAGAATATTATGGTTCTCCTACACCACTTGCTCAGGTCGCAAATATCAATACTCCAGACGCCAGAACAATTGTGGTGCAACCCTGGGAAAAATCTATGATTGGCCCCATTGAAAAAGGAATTCTAAATTCTAACTGTGGATTAAACCCTCAAAACGACGGTTCTGTAGTTAGACTTAATGTTCCCCCTTTAACAGAAGAAAGAAGAAGACAGCTGGTAAAACAGGCTAAAGAAGAAGCAGAAGCTGGAAAAATCAGCATAAGAAATATTCGAAAGAACACTAACGAAAGTATTAAAAAACTAAAAAGCGAAGGTGTTTCTGAAGATGAAATAAAAGTAGGTGAAGCAGAGGTTCAAAAAATAACCGACTCTTTTATTGCTAAGATTGATGTCTTGATTGAAGCGAAAGAGAAAGACATTATGACTGTATAAATTACACTTAAGATCAAAGTACAGCAGATAGGCTGTCTCAAAAACAAAAAAGCTCCTTCATCCGACCTTTAGAAGAGAAATCTCTCGCCTGAATACTTATGACGGAGGTCCTTTTGACAAGGAGGACAGATATTTTTTGAGACAGCCTCTTTATTTAATTCGAGCAATCAGGATCGCTCAGAAAGATTTTTAATTTTTAGTTGGTACTTTGTAAACACCCCTCATACTCTAAACCAAAGGCATCAGCAACTGCTTTATACACGACTTTTCCTCTCACAATATTCAATCCTTTACATAAATCATTCTTTTCTTTACAGGCAGTCTCCCAGCCCTTATCAGCAAGTATTAAAGCATAAGGAAGTGTAGCATTAACTAAGGCCAGCGTCGAAGTATAGGGAACAGCTCCGGGCATATTAGCAACACAATAATGTACTATATCGTCAATAATAAAAGTTGGATTTTCGTGTGTTGTGGGTGTACATGTTTCAATACATCCTCCCTGATCTACGGCAACATCTACCAATACTGTTCCCGGGCGCATTGTTTTTAACATATCTCTGGTGATCAGATGCGGAGCTTTTGCCCCTGGAATCAGCACCGCTCCAATAATCAAATCAGCAGTTTTAATAGCTTGTCTTATATTATGTTCGCTGGACATTACTGTATCTACATTTGCCGGCATGATTTCCTCAAGATGTCGTAAACGAGGCAGATTAATATCCATTAACGTTACGCTGGCGCCTAAACCCGCCGCCATTTTAGCAGCTTGCATACCTACAATTCCTCCACCTAATACCAGCACATTTGCCGGTTTTACACCAGGTACCCCGCCTAAAAGCACTCCTCTTCCACCAGTTGGCTTTCCAAGATATTTTGCGCCTTCCTGTACCGCCATTTTTCCTGCCACTTCAGACATAGGTATAAGCAAAGGCAAACTTCTGTCTGCACTCTCTACTGTTTCATAAGCGATACAAATTGCTTTACTTGCAATCATTGCTTTTGTTAATTCTTCGGATGCCGCAAAGTGAAAATAAGTAAACAACACCTGATTTTCTTTGATTAACGGATATTCAGCAGCAATAGGTTCTTTTACTTTAAGTATTAACTCTGCAATAGCATAAATTGCTTCAATATCTGGAAGTATCCTGGCTCCGGCCTCTTTATATTCTTCATCTGTAAAACCACTTCCCAAGCCAGCTTGTGCCTGTACATAAACCTGATGCCCTTGTTTAACAAAAGCGACGACACCTGCGGGAGTTATTGCCACCCTATTTTCATTATTCTTAATTTCTTTCGGGATACCTATTATCATTTTATTTGGTATACATTGGTTAACTGTATATATCAAATTTATAGTCTCAGATTTTTTTTTTGAAATTTTATAAAAAAAAAGAAATTTCATTAAATTTATGAGACATATAACAGAAAATAATTCTATATCTAACCAATACAGAAAATATCATACAGTATTTTTTTCTTCTTATAATGATTTATGCTAGATAAAACAGACATAAAAATCCTGAGTTTATTACAGGAAAATTCTCAGCTGACATTCAAAGAAATTTCACAGAAGATAAATCTTTCTATAACACCAATACATGATAGAGTTAAGCGTCTTGAAAAAGAAGGTGTTATTGCCCGATATGTAACTCTTCTTGACAAAAAGAAAATTGGAGCTTCGCTCACAGTCTATTGCAACATTACTTTAGACAAACAAACCAAGGATAATTTTTCTGAATTTGAAGAGGGAATATTGAAATTTCCTGAGGTAATTGAATGTAATATCGTTTCAGGTGGATTTGATTACCTGTTAAAAATTATAACCAAAGACATGGAGAGTTATAATACCTTCTATCAACAGAAACTTTCGGTTATGCAAAGTATTGCTCGTATACACAGCTTTTTTGTTATGTCTGAAATTAAAGATACTACTGTCTTACCTATTTTTGAGTAAAGTTATTGCTCTTCTTACTACTTAAAATCTTTAAGCTACCCGATTTACTTTGGTGTTAGGCCAAGAGTCAGACTATTAAAAACATCCACCACCCTCTCATGAAATATTATTTTTATCTGGTAGAACAAAAGTGGCTATTGGGATTGTTACAAACAAGCATTAAAGGAAATTATTCTATTTTTGAAATTTAATATCAAAGATGGATAAAGAAATCTTAAAAAGATCGTTGTTAAAATTTGCTGCTGTATTGCTGATTATTTATGTGGGTATAAAGTTCTATGACAAACCGACAGCAAACAAAGCCATTAGCACTCCCTTTCCTATTGTAGTAAATAAAGAACCCGTATCTGCTCCGAACAGGTTCCCTAAAAAAGTTATATTCTCTAAACACGCCAGATGCAGAATGGACTGTAGAAAGATAGACTCTGTAGAAGTAGACGAAATTTTAAGAGCCGGAAAAATTAATTTTAAAAAGTCGGATACAACAACGACCGAGATTTGTAAAAAAAGATATGCTATAGAGGGAATCACACATGACAACCAACAGGTTAGAATTATTATTGCTCCCTGTAAAGAGAAACTAACTGTCATTACAGTTATCGATCTGGATACCGACTGGGAATGTAGCTGTAAATAAAAAGCCTGCTAAAAAATAAATTCAGCAGGCCTTCATTTATTTGCTTGTTTAATTAATGTGCACTTAAATTCTTAGCTTTCTCAGGATCGAAATTAGCTTCCAATTCAGCCAGTTTTTTCTTTCCATAAGCCAATCTGGTAATCACCACAAACAATACCGGTACGATAAAAATAGCCAGTAAAGTTGCAGCCATCATCCCACCAAACACTGTCCAGCCAATCGTTTGTCGGGCAAAAGCCCCTGCTCCGGTTGAGATCATTAACGGAATAATACCAAGAATAAACGCAAATGACGTCATAATAATAGGCCTTAAACGAAGCTTAACCGCTTCTAAAGTCGCTTCATATAATGGCATTCCTACATCAACACGCTCTTTGGCAAACTCTACTATCAAAATGGCATTTTTTGCGGCCAATCCAATGATAGTTACTAAACCAATCTGGGCAAAGATGTTATTATCTATACTTGGAATTAAAATCAATGTTAAAATTGCTCCAAAAACACCAAGTGGTACAGATAAGAGAATAGAAAATGGTACAGACCAGCTTTCGTATAATGATGCCAATAACAGGAATACAAAGATAATACACAATGTAAAAATAATCAGTGTCATATTACCAGATTGTTTCTCCTGCAAACTCACACCAGAAAAATCGTAACTATATCCTGCAGGCAAAACCTCGGCAGCAACTTCTTCCAGTGCTTTTAAAGCATCTCCGGAACTGTATCCTGGCGCTGCCTGCCCGCTTACCTCAATCGCCCTAAAAATATTAAAGTGGTTAACAATAGAAGGATTCTTAACCATTTCATAAGAAACCAGCGAACTTAATGGGACAGATGCTCCTCTTACATTCTTTACATAAAGTTTACCAATATCCTCTATCTGCATACGATATGTTGTATCGGCCTGACTTACTACACGGAAATTTCTGCCATATTTCGTAAAGTCGTTGATATAACTACTACCTAAATAAGACGAAATCACACTATAGATAGCGGAAACCGGAACTCCCATCCTTTTTGCCTGTTCTCTGTCTACCTTCAATTTATAGTTTGGCGAGTTGGTATTGAATAACGTGTATGCCATCGCTATTTCCGGACGCTGATTTGCAGCCATTAAGAATTTACCTGTTACTGCCTCGAATTCTTTAATATCTACAGAGCGCTGATCTTGCACCTGCATAGAGAAACCTCCAGAGAATCCTAAACCAGGAATTGCAGGTGGTGTAACAGCAATAAGACTCGCTTTTTCGTAACCACGATATTTCCCCATAATCTCCCCCACAATCTGGGCCGCTGTCTTCTTCCGTTCGTTCCATTTTTTCAGGGAAACGAATAAACTGGCTCCATTAGGTTTGGCCGACCTATTTAAAATATTCATCCCTGAAATACTGGTTACATATTCGATTTCGGGGAACGATTTTCTAAGGTCATTTGTCACCTCTTCCAGAACAGCATCAGAACGAGCTGACGATGCTCCTTCAGGCAGGTTGATACCAACCATGAAAATACCACCGTCTTCGGTAGGGATAAATCCTGTTGGTTTTACTTTGAACATGTACCCGGTTCCAACAAAAATACATAACAAAATAATTAGTGCTAAAGGCGCTTTCTTTATACATTGTTTAACACCATTAGTGTAGTTATTTGTCACTTTGGCAAACCAAATATTAAATTTATAAAACAACTGATTTAAACCTTTGGAGTCCTTTGTAACTTCTGTTGGTTTTAACAACAAAGAACACAATGCCGGAGTAAGTGAAAGTGCTATAAATGCAGAAAGCATTACCGAAACGGCTATGGTTATCGCAAACTGCTGATATAATTGCCCTACCATTCCCGGAATAAAGCCTACGGGAACAAATACAGCAGCCAATATTAATGCAATGGCAATTACAGGTGCTGTAATGTCCTTCATTGCCCTTTCCGTGGCTTCTTTTGCGCTTATTTTATAATGATCTATATAGTGCTGGACTGCTTCCACTACCACAATAGCGTCATCTACAACAATACCAATAGCCAATACAAAAGCAAGCATGGTTAAGTTGTTAATAGAGAAACCAAATAGATTGAAAAATATGAACGTTCCTATAATAGATACCGGAATTGCCAAAACGGGAATCAAGGTTGCGCGCCAGTTTTGAAGGAAAATAAACACAACAACAGTTACCAGAATTAAAGCTTCGATTAGTGTATGAATTACCGAATCTATTGATGCATGTACCACAGAAACCGTCTCGTAACCTACTACATAATCAACATCTTTAGGAAACGCTTTTTTTAGTTCGCCCAGAGCTTTGTAAATTCCATCTGCTGTTTCTACGGCATTCCCTCCCGGAGTCTGGCTAATCATCATTCCCGTCGACTCCATTCCATTAACTTTAGTGGCAATGCTGTAATTGAACTGGCCAAGCTCTACTTTCGCAACATCTTTTAAAAGCACTATTGAACCGTCAGCACCAGTTTTTACAATAATATTCTCAAAGTCTTCAACAGAAGACAAGTCGCTGTCTGTAATTACAGGATACTCAAAAACCTGTGAAGTTTCTTGCGGACGACCACCCACACTACCTCCTGGCATCCTTGAATTTTGCTCCTGAATAGCGGCTGTTACATCTGCCGGCGATAAACCCAGATTAGCTAACTTATTTGCATCTAACCATACACGCATAGAAAATGGCTGTCCAAAAGCCATTACGTCTCCAACACCTTTCACACGCATTAAAGCATCTTTTACATATAAGTTTGCATAGTTAGAAAGAAATTTCGCATCTCTGGTTCCGTTAGGAGAAACTAAGGAAACCATCATCAAAATATCTGTATTTGCTTTACGTGTGGTTACTCCCAGTCTCCTGACCGCTTCTGGCAATTGTGGTTCTGCTATTCCAACACGGTTCTGAACATCCAGTGTTGCAATATCAATATCTGTTCCTACTTCGAAAGTTACTGTAATACGGGACCCACCGTCGGAAGTACTATTCGATTGCATGTAAATCATGCCCGGTGTACCATTAATCTGACTCTCTATCGGTGTAGTTACCGTTTGTTCTACTGTTTGCGCATCTGCACCTGTGTAAGTCGAACTTACCGTTACCGTGGGAGGTGCTATGTTTGGATATTGGCTGATTGGCAACGTATATATGGATATCAACCCTATAATGATAATCAATATAGAGATAACCATCGCTGTAACCGGCCTTTTTATAAATACTTTTGAAATCATTTTCTTGTTTTAATCATTACCAAGAAAGGAAGCTTAATTTGCTGCCTTTTGCTCTGTTACCTTTACACCTTCTTTAAGATTCATTATTCCCTCTGTCACCACTTTCTCTCCTTCTTTCAATCCATCCTTTATCACTACTTTATCATCAAACTTATGTCCTAAAGAAACATTACGTTGTTCTACCTTGCTACTGTCACCAATAACAAAAACATTATACACCCCTAACTGCTCCTGAACAGCTTTGTAAGGTATTACCATTTCCGGAGATGCAGATTTCTCCATTACTGTAATAGTGGCGTTCATTCCTGCTCTCAACTGATTACCCTGATTATTAAACTTTGCCCTTACTTTGATAGTATTTGTACCGGCATCTACCGCCCTGTCTATAGTTATAATCTGTCCTGATCCTTCAAAAAACTGACCATCAGATAACCTTAATCTCAATGCCGATTGATTTCCACTTTTCTGCAAATTCACAAATTGAGCAATATTACGCTCGGGAACCTGAAATTCTGCAGTTATTGGGTTAACTGTGGAAATTGTGTTTAATAAAGTTGTACCGGCAGAAACTAAAGCTCCATTTCTAACCTGGGAAATTCCTACTGTTCCCGAAAATGGCGCTCTGATAACAGAACGATTTAAATTTGTTACAGCAGTAGTTACTGCCGCTTTTGCAGCTAACACCTGTGCTTCCTGGTTATTCTGGTCTGTTTCTGCATAATCCAAAGTTTGTTTAGCAATAGCGTCCTGCTCTGCTAATTTCCTATAACGCTGAACGTCTTTTTTTACCCGGTCTAAATTAGCCTCTGCAATTTTCAAATTAGCTTTTGCCTGATCCGCAGCAGCTGCATAGCGAGTACCGTCTATTTCATAAAGTTTGTCTCCTTTATTTACAGTAGCACCATCTGTAATAAAGATATTGGTTATATATCCGCTCACTTCGGCTCTCAATTCTGTCTCATTAATAGGAACTACAACCGCCGGATAATTTTCCGAACCACTTACCTGCTCTCTGCTAACCTGTACGGCACTTACCGGAACAACCACTTCTCCCTGTTGCCCTTGTTGTGCACCTTTATTCTGACAGGACTGAAAAATTATTCCAGAACCAAGAAAGGCCAATGCTGTTAACTGTATTTTATTCATAACTGTCGATTTCAATTTCTTATTATTTTCTTAAATATTCTATTGTGGTATTACGGTTCCTAATGATTTCTGAACATCTAACTTGCTGGACAATACAGCATACAGATTGTTTAAATAATTCAATTGACTGGTTCTTAAATCAGTTTCTGCAGTCATCAAATCCAGATAAGTTTTTATACCCTCATCATATTGAAGCTTGATGGTATTATAAACCTCTTTAGAAAGCTCTACATTCTCTTTTGACACTTTCCAATCGTTTAAATTTGAAGAATAGGTTGCCATAGACAAACTATACTGGCTGTTGATTTGGTTTTCCAGATTTATAATATCCCAGTCCAAACGTTCTTCCTGCAATTTTGATTTCTGAATTTGCTGGAATCTTCTTGTTCCCTGAAAAATAGGCAACGATAATGTTAAGCCTGCCGCCGACCGGGGAAAACTTTGGTTATACAAGCTATTAAAAGATTGATTTCTATAATCCCAGGCATAATTATAATAAGCACTTAAGCTTGGCAAAAATGTCGATTTTTGATATTGAGTATTGATATTTTGCAAGCGCTTCGCTGTCAATAATTGCTGATACTCAATCCTGTTTTCATAAGACAGATTAGTAGTTGTATCCAACAGAATCTCACTCTCCATGTTTTTATCAGCGAAAGAAAGCGAAAGATTATCTGTAGCACCTAAACCTAAAAGTTGTTTTAAATATTCGTATTTATATTTTCTAAGTTCTATTGTTCTCTTCTCATCGGCTTTGGCATTGCTTAACCCTATTTGTGCCCGTTTAAAATCTGTCTTATCAACTAACCCTGTTTCATAGCGCACTTTTGCATCATTGTATTGTTTCTGTAAGCGAGCAATATTCTCCTGTATAATCTTAACTTGTTCTTCGCTGGTAAGAATATCATAATAGGCTTTACTTACATCTACAACAGCATTTATTTTAACATTCTCTGTGTTCTGAGCATTTTGTTGCCTGATATATTTTGATGCCTTGGACGCTTGGATAAGGGATGGATTCAGGAGTTGTTGATCGGCCTGCAATACCAAAGCACTGGTATTCTCCTGCCCCATCTGAAGATTTTGCCCATTAAAAAAAGTGGTAGGAATCTTAAAATTGTGTACATATGACCCGTTGGCTGAAATCTGTGGAAACCAGCCAGATAAGGCCGAAGCAATATCTTTTCTACCTATTTCTTCATCAATTTCTGCCTGTCTTACAGAAATTTTATTTTCTAGAGCATAACCTATCAATTGCTGCAAGGTTGCCTTTTCTGGCAGTTTCGGCCTGCCACTGTCTTGTGCATTCGCTTTTCCCAGCAACAAAGGCAAAAGCAGTAAGTTGGCTAATATGTGT
Organism: Pseudopedobacter sp.; assembly: GCF_040392825.1. Lineage (NCBI taxonomy): Bacteria > Pseudomonadati > Bacteroidota > Sphingobacteriia > Sphingobacteriales > Sphingobacteriaceae > Pseudopedobacter > Pseudopedobacter sp. The sequence goes on along the minus strand of NZ_JBEBVH010000063.1, from coordinate 7,457 downwards.
CTGATCTTCATAATATAATTTATTTCTTTATACCATCCCAAATAATTTCGATGATATGTCTAAAGCTTTCCTGATTAAAACGGTGTAAACCATGCAAATGTCTCTTGACAGTGGAAACTGCCGTACCAATAAAAACAGTACTGATGATGTTTACATCAGCATTTCTAATAAAGCCCAGATCTATTCCTTCTTTTAAAAATCTAGAAACCGAATCTTCGCCGCACATTGTTTCCTCGATTAAAACTCTTTGCAGATAGGGCGAAGAATAAAACTGATCCATAAAACTTAAAGATTCCGGATGTTTAATATAAAACTCAACAAAGTTGAGCCAAATACTAAAGAACCTGGTCTTGAAATCGATATCAGGATGGTTGTCTTTGAATATATACTCGGTAATTAGTCCCCGGCAGTATTTGAATAGGGCCAATATCAATTCATCTTTAGATTCAAAGTGATGATATATGGTACCAATAGCTACACCCGACCTTTGTGCTATTTGACTCATTGGAGTCCCATGAAACCCATTCTGGTGAATAAGCAACAGAGTATGTTGAAAAATAGCTTCTTTTTTATCCATGCAATTGAGAATGAATGTTCATTCGGTTTGCAAAAGAAAGATTTTTATCCGGTTTAAATGTCACTTAACTTGAATATTACTGTTTATAGAGATCAATAATTACATTAAACTGATAATAATCTATAGAAGGCTTTATAAAGATTTACATTCTCCCGTGACAAATTTTTATGGGTATTCTTAAAAATAAAAAGCTTCCAAAAAGGAAGCTAAACCTGCTTTAAGCTAATATCATGGAAGCTAAAATTATAGTCTAATTTTTGCTTTGAGGAGCATTGCCTCTAACTCAGCCAAATTATTCGCTATAATATCCGGAACCGTTTCTGATTGATTGACTATATCCATCGTCGTTTCACCCGATAGCACTAATACACCTATTGCTCCTGCATTGTGAGCCATCTTCACATCTGTATATATCCTATCCCCTACCATTAAAACTTCTGATGGTTGTAACTCGTATCGCTTTAAAATACCCTGCAACATTCCAGGGTTAGGCTTTCCAATTACGACATCCGGGAATCTTCCGGTAGCATACTCTATACAGGTATAAATTGCACCACAATCAACCAGAATAACCTTTTTATCTGTAGGACAAACCCTATCCGGATTAGTAGCGATATAAGGTATTCTCTGAGAAACCCACCATGATGCTCTGCACAATCTGGAATAAGTAAGCGACATATCAAATGCCACCACTACAGCATCCGGAACATCGTTCTCATCATCAGCTGTGGAAATAAATCCAGCCTCTTCAAATTCACTTATCATGCTTGGCGTCCCTAACAAAAAGAGACGCTTTGCATTAGGCATGCTCGTTTTAATATACTCTATAGTGGCCTGAGCCGAGGTATACATTTCCTCTTTATCTGCCGTTATTCCCATTTTAGACAGGTGCAAAAGATAATCGGCTGTACTTTTAGATGGGTTATTGGTAAGAAAGGAATAGGAGATTCCCATTTCTTTTAAATTATGCAAAAAGGGAATAGTGAACGGAAATAATGTACTTCCATTATAAATTGTCCCGTCCATATCCAGGGCAATATGTTTAATATCCTTCAGGCAATTGTATAGTTTATCCGTTGTGTTTAATCTGCTACTATCAATATATCCGTATTCTTTCATTTTAATATTCTTTCTATTATTTACTCATCTAAGCTCTTCATCATCAGTATTCGTTAATCATCATTTATATTAAGCGTAGATTATGAATCGTAACCGTGTGCTTTAGCCTTCCACATCAGCGCAAAAATAAAAACACAGAGTACAGCCATACCAATCATCATCATAAAAACATAGTCCCAGGCTTTTCCCGGATTCACTTTATTAATAGCATCTACCATATAGCCAACACCCACACCAGAAACAAGACCGCTTGCATAACCAAACAAACCGGTAAGACCGTTTGCCGTAGCCGCAGCTCTATTGGTTGCCTGATTTGCGGCTGCTATACCAATAAGAGCTTGTGGTCCATATATAAAAAATCCGGCCATAGCCAAAACCAATATCATACCCCAAGAAGGTGTGTTATCCGGTAGGTATAAGAAAATCGTCATAAATACAGCCACACCTATCATGCAATATAAAGATGTACGGTGCGCTTTGCCTTCAAGATACTTATCTGTAACCCAACCTGCTGCCAGCATACCTACAATACCAAAAATTTCAAAAACAGCTACCGTCCAGCCTGCATTAGTTAATGTCATACCATGCGCTTCTTTTAAGAATGTTGGACCCCAGTCCAATACAGCAAAACGAACTACATATACAAAGAAATTAGCAATTCCAAGTATCCATATCCATTTATTACGATAAACCGCTTTTTGGACAAAAGCCTTAAATTCTGCAGAAGAATCCTTTCCCTTTTTATGTGTTTTATGTAATTCGGGCAAACCTACCGAAGAAGGTGTATCACGTAAACCTATGAACAGTCCTATCGATCCGATGAGTGCGATAGCTGCAGGTATCCAGAAACACCACTTCCAGGCTCCGTAATGAGATGCAGATTCAATAACACTTTTCATCTTTTCGGTATTCGCCGGATCCACTTTCAAATTAGCTGCTATTGCAGCAACTACCTCTGGATTATCGCTCATATTGGTCCCCAAAGAACCCATAATATAACCTGCAAGAATAGCAACCAATGCCGCTCCAATAGAATGTGAAGTATTCCAAATGGACATCTTTGTCGCCAACTCATTCTGAGGTATCCAATGGGTTAACAAACGCGCCACGGGAGGAAAGCCACTACCTTGAATAAGATTATTTACAATCAGAACGATACCAAATATCAGTACCATTGTATTCGTAAACATTGGTCCACTTGTTTCGCCTGTGATCAGCGCACTGAGATCAGTGCCCCAGCCAAAAGCAAAATTAGCTACCGCACACAGAAACAAACCAATTGACATATGATAGCGGGCATTCATTCTATCTGCTATCAGTCCGTTAAGAAATCGTGATAAACCATAAACGATAGTAACTAACGTCATGATAATCCCGAAGCTTGTTTTTGTTATCCCATACTCCGCTGTAAGTCCCGGAATAGCAAACGAGAAATTTTTACGCACAAAATAAAATAGGGCATAACCAATCATCGTTACCACAATGGTACGTGTTTGCCAATATTTAAACGTCTTAGGTATTTCGTTCGTTAAAACTGTTTCTTCTTTCATCGTCATTGGTTAGGTTAGTTTTGAAATTATATTATTGTGTGTAAGGAAGCAATATAAAAATTACTTTTATAGCTCTTCCATTTTTTCAATTAAAAGATTAATGATCAGATCTATTACGATAGAATTCTATATTCTTTCAATGCCCATACTCCCTCTTTTCCGAAGAGTTTATCTAAAAAGAGATCAAGCGTATTTGTCCGTACTAATAAATCCAATACTGTAAAACGACGACGAATATATTGTGCCCTTATAAAGGTATTTTTCAGATATTCCCTGGTAAGACCTATATGTTCTGGCTCATACGGAGCACCAACCATTTTCAACCGATTTTGTGCTTCTTTAAAAGGTACTAACTGCGTTTTGAGTTTTTGCTTAATCTCCACCCAGTTACTTTTTAATAACTCAAGTTGTTTCGCAAGCCCTAACGTATCAACATATTTGGCTTTGGTTTCCTGCGCTCCAATCTCCGGAAAGTCTGTGTCTTTAAACAAGATTCTGGATTCTCTTTCCAGCACTTCTTGTGAGGGCCAATTGGTGCAACATGCTTCAATATTTAACTGATCAAAGGGATATTTTAATATTTCTTCATACAATGCGCTAATAGCCAATGTACCAACTGCTACCTGAAAACCATGAGAAATATGCTCTCCATTATTCGTATGGTGCTCCATATTCCACAGATGACTAAACTGATGTTCTGCACCCGAAGCAGGTCGGCTGGATCTGGACCATTGCATAGCGAAACCTCCTAACATTAAACCGCTTATCAATTCGGTTACCGCTTGCGAATTTCCTTTACGTACGCCTTCAGGATCTGAAAGGGCATCGTGTAAACCGTCCTGTACGATACTCCATGCTTGCGGATCAATAGGTTCAACACCTAAACTATCAGCTAATATCCAATCGGCTCCAGCTGTAATCTTTGCAAATAAATCAGCATAGCCGGAAGCGGTCATCTCGGTTGGCGCATTACGTATAATTTCAATATCTGCCACGCAAACTTTAGGTGCGGGGCAATTGAATGTCTGTTTGGCACCATCAGCTGTAATAGAAGCTCCAAACGCTGTATAGCCATCCATAGATGCTGCTGTCGCTACGCACATATATTCTCTTCCATTTTGGTGGGCGGCCAGCTTTGTCAGATCGTTTATTGTTCCCGATCCTACTGCAATTGGTACTGCATTGTGCACAGACAAGGACGCAGCAAGCTGTTCTACAAAACTATATTCTGCATATAAATCGGGATCTTTAAAAATAAAAACCGGCTCTTGTTCCACTCCATTTTCAGCAAGCAAGTCGACTATTTGCTTACCTGCTATTTTATAAGTCGTTTCATCGGCAATTATAACGGCTTTATTATTGCGAAAATATTTCTTAAATAAATCAGGTACCTTGTCAAGGATATTACTTCCCACCAATAGGTCTTTTGTTTCTCTTGCTGCTTTCAATGCAACCTCTACTTTTGTCGACATAATTTTTTGCTATCTTACTTCTGTGTTCGCATTTAAATTGTCCAAACCTCAATCGACAAGTCTGACTTCCAGGAATATCTAGTTTCTCTATTTTTATAAATCAATTACTTTTCGCCTTTATCTTTTTTACTTGTTTTAGGTTACGCAGACATCAAGTTTTAGGATTTTTCAGTGTTTAAAAAAATAATTCTATTTGCTTTCCGAGCATAGCTCCTCTCGTTTTTCCTTCTTCTTACTAATTATTATGGTTCATAAGTCTATTTTAGCACAAGTGCATAAACAAAACTACGAAACAAAAAATAAAAACAAAACGAAAAATAAAAATGATAAAAAACGAAACAAATCACTAAATCAGACGATCGATCTTTTGAAATCCCTGATTATTTCTTTTATTTGTTAAAACTTACACTTGTCAGAATGATTTTAAGCATTGCAGAAAGACATAAATACATTTTAAATACACTACAAAAAGAAGGATTTGTAAGGGTTATAGATGTTGCAAAAAAACTGGACGTAACCACAGTAACTATACGAAAAGACTTAAAAACACTCGAAGAAAAGGGACTTTTATACCGTACTCATGGAAGCGCCAGCCCTATTAACCCACACGCATCCGACAGAAATGTAAAAGAAAAAGAAAAGGAAAGAATAAAAGAAAAGCAACTTATAGGGACCTCTGCATCTAAACTAATCGAAGATAACGACTCGATTATTATCAATTCCGGCTCAACTATCTGCGCTTTTGCAGAACAGATAGAACCTAAAGGGCGCCTCACCGTGGTAACCTCTTCTATAAAAGCCACTACAATACTCAGTGAAAATGAAGCAATTAACATTTCACAACTCGGAGGAACATTCAGAAGGAGCTCCATGTCTGTAATTGGAAGCTACACGCTCAGCTTTCTAGAAAACATCACTTGCTCTAAAGTTTTTTTGGGCGTAGATGGTGTAGATCTTGACTTCGGCGTAACAACCTCCAACATAGAAGAAGCCGAACTCAATAAGGCCATGATGAATATTTCCTTAAAAACAATAGTACTTTGTGATTCGTCCAAATTCGGCAGGAAAGGCTTCGGAAAGATATGTAATCTCGACAAAATAGACATTATTATCACCGACGAAGGCATATCTCCGTCCATACAGAAATTAATCGAAGAACAAGGTGTGGAAGTTATTATAGCAAAATAATTTCAGACATTCTACACTACCTACCAAAATAAACAAATAATCACTTCTTAATATTCAGGAAACACCCGATCCCTAAAATTGCAACAGAATGGATTAAAAAAGGAAATAGAAGCGCTCATTCGTATTTTTTTTAATCATTAAATACTTTCTATTTCATATTTCCATTTTTCGATTCACTTTTTTTTATTACTGATGTTTTATTAACTTGCAGTAAGAGATGACCGTATTTAAACAACAATCACACACATGAACTTCAAAAATTACCTGACAATACTTTTAACTCTTTTTATAACTTACTCAAGCAATGCTTCCCTAAACAAACAAAAGCCTGATGACAAAAAAACACGGGAGCTTATTAATAAACTACCCCGTCAAATTTACTGGGAAGAGGGAAAATTTCACGTACAGGGTGTTGTTGTTGATACGCAGCGTGGATACGTGTATTTCTCTTTTACAACAAGCTTAATCAAAACAAACCTGAAAGGGGAGATTATTGGTAGTGTGGACGGATTTGTTGGTCACTTAGGCTGTTTAGATGTCAATCCGGAAAACGGGCGTATTTATGCTTCGTTGGAATATAAAAATGACAAAATAGGTAAAGGGATTTTAAAAGGATTGGGAGACGATTCCAAACAGATCCAGCAAAGTTCTTTTCATATTGCGATTATTGATGGTGATAAAATTACCCGTCAAAACATGGATGCAGAAAAAGACAATATTGTCAACACTGTATATCTAAAAGAAGCTGTTGATGATTATAATGCAACTGTTACCAATAAAGGTAAACAAGTTGAGCATCGCTATGGTTGCAGTGGTATAGATGGTGTTGCCTTTGGTCCCCAATTTGGCAAGAAAAAAGACGGCAAACTCTTCTTAAATGTTGCCTATGGCGTATATGGAGAAAATTCTCGCAGCGATAATGATTATCAGGTTATATTACAATACGACCCAAACACACTTAAACAATATGAAAGGCCACTTTCTCAAAGCAACTTTAGTCTGGTTGGGCCAGAGAAGCCTTTAAACAAGTATTTTGTATACACGGGAAACACATCTTACGGCATACAAAATTTGGAATATGACAGTAATACAGGTTATTGGTTTTCAGCAGTATATAAAGGAAAAAAACCAGAATTCCCTAACTACAGCTTATTTGCAATAGATGGATCTAAAAAACCGATTCTGAAGGAATTAAAAGGTTTTGATGAGAAAGAAAAAGGACAAGTTTTACAATTGGCTAAAGCTGGTATACATGATGAAAAAAGTGGTGTATATGGTTGGGACTTTAAATGGGGTTCAACAGGTATTCACTCTTTAGGAAACGGATATTTTTATATCTCGCAAAACGGCATATCAAAAGATAAAAAACAATATTGTAAACTTCAATTGTACCGTTGGACCGGAGATTCATCGAATCCATTTGAAGAGGTAAAATAGGGATGGATTCGTATATCAATATATCGATAAGAAAACTTCTCATAAAGAGAAGCTTTCTTATTGTAGCCCCGAGCAGAATCGAACTGCTATCAAATGTTTAGGAAACATCTATTC
>NZ_JBEBVH010000062.1:0-17397 GCF_040392825.1 Pseudopedobacter sp. | reverse complement strand
TTAAAGAGGTCTGATATTTAAGTTGTCATGAGGAGTGGGGTTGAAACTTGTTACAAAATAGAGAACAAAGGTGTTGACCCCGCTCAGCCTGACAATATTGCCAGATTTAGGCTATCAATCAGACGGAAAGCTCATGTTTAATCCCTGGGAATTATGCTATTGTCCTTTGTTTATAACGATGAAAATTGTTAATCGAGGTTCAAGATCTTTTTTTAGTAAAAACATAACTCTTAATATTCAAGTAAAGAAAATGAAACGCCTATTTTTAATTCCAGTAACTTTTTTGTGTTTCGTATCTGCTTATGCTCAAGGCGAATATTATGGTCTTTTAAAGAATGATACGTTGGTGGTGGGTAATGAGTTGATTGAAAGAAAGTTTATTTGGAACAAAGGGAATTTGATAACCCACAGTCTTACAGATAAATCATCTGACAAACATTGGTTTAATAAACATAAATCTCCTGATTTTCATTTTTCTAAAGACACAGAAAGTGTGTCAAATGCAGTATTTGTTTCCAGGGAAATAGCCGAGAATGAGATTCATCCGGCTTACTTAGAGGCAGAGGTTAGTTTCACGCTTGGAACCTTAAATATCAAAAAGATATATCGTATTTACAGTAACACACCGGCAATTGCATGTGATATTTACTTAAAAGGTAGTACAAGCACAATCCTGGATGGAAAAGCAACCAATCTGGCCGATTTAAAAAATATTGAGTTCAGTGAAGATATGCAGGCAAAACAGTCGTCGGCTGTTTTAGATCAAATAAAGCTTGACGGATTTCATTGGCAGACGAAGATCGTAGAGTTCTTCGATGTTACCGATTGGAATAATAACCTGGTATCCGAGCGTAAAATCATTCCATATCGTAAAAATTCATATAGAGGAAACCTGCTTTTTGCCCATAATATGGAAAACAACTGCGGTATTTTCTTCTTAAAAGAAGCACCCTCATCCAGTGTGCAATTAGCATATAATGGCTATGATTTTACAGCAGAATTTGGCCATTTCGCAGTAAGCGGTTTGGGTATGACAACAAGGGATATCGTATCAAATGAATGGCGAAAAGCTTATAGCAGCGTTATAGGCGTTTATAGCGGGTCTGAGCTTGAACAGCTTACGGCCTTAAGAGCCTACCAAAAAAATCTAAGAAAATTATTGCCTGAGCGTGATGAAATGGTAATGATGAATACCTGGGGCGATCGTAGTCAGGATGCTAAGGTAAACGAAAAATTTAGCCTGTTAGAAGTAGAAAGAGCTGCTCAATTAGGTATCTCTCATTTTCAGATAGATGATGGCTGGCAGGTTGGCAAAAGTCCGAATTCGGCTCTGGCAAAAGGTTCTTTCAAAAATATTTGGGATAATCCTGATTACTGGAAGCCAGATCCGATAAAGTATCCACGAGGTTTACACCCTATTGTTAAAAAAGGGAAACAACTTGGAGTAGAAATATGCCTGTGGTTTAATCCAAGTGTACAAGATAATTATGCAAATTGGCAGAAAGATGTAGCTGCTATAGTAGGATTATATAAAGAGTATGGTATCCGTACCTTTAAAATCGATGGGTTGGCTATTCCCAATAAAGAGTCAGAAATCAATCTTCGCAAACTATTTGATACTGTTCTTGAAAAAACGAACAATAATGTCGTATTTAATTTAGATGCTACAGCAGGGCGACGTGGAGGTTATCATTTATTCAATGAATATGGTAATGTATTTTTAGAGAATCGTTATACCGACTGGCAAAATTACTATCCATACTGGACCTTGCGTAATCTATGGCAACTGTCTAAATATGTTCCGGCAGAAAAATTACAGATCGAATTTCTAAATAAATGGAGGAATGCGGAAAAATATGGGAACGACATTTTTGCTCCACATAATTATTCATTCAACTATTTATTTGCGACAACTATGGCCGGACAACCATTGGCATGGTTTGAAGGTAGTGGTTTGCCTAAGGAAGCATTAAGCATTAAAAACCTGATAAGTTCTTATAAAAACATACAGCATGATTTTCATACCGGCGTAATCCTGCCAATTGGGGATGAACCATCGGGTAAATCGTGGACCGGTTTTCAGTCGGTAAAAGGAAAGCAAGGTTATTTTATTTTCTATAGAGAAAACACAGCTCATTCTTACGGCTTTATAAAAACCTGGTTATCGGAAGGTACTCAAGTAAAGTGTACACCGCTTTTAGGAAATGGAAAAACAATGGAGAGTACCATTGGTCATGATGGTACACTTAAAGTGGAACTCTCCAATCCGAATGACTTTGTAATGTACCGATACGAAATAATCCAACAATAGAAAAACATGAAGAAGCTATTTTTTACAATTTTGTTGTTTGCCCTTGCTAATAATTTGTTGGGACAAGAAAAATTTCAATTAAAATCACCTGACGGAAAGCTGGTCGCCGCAATTTCTTTAAGCGGTAAAATAAGCTATACCGTATCGCATGAAGGAGATATAATACTTAGTCCTTCAAACCTGTCTATGGAAATAGATAACGGAATAGTTTGGGGCAGAAATTCTAAACTAATCAATGCTAAAACAAAGGAAGTTAATCAGGAAATTGATGCGCATTTTTACAAAAAGCGTAAAATTACCGACCATTATAACGAACTGATACTGAATTTTAAAGAGGACTTCAATTTAATTTTCAGAGCCTATAATGAAGGTGTTGTCTATCGTTTTGTATCAACGGGCAACAAAGATTTTATAGTGAAAAATGAAGAAGCGTCGTTCAATTTCGATAAAGACTATCCTGCATATATTCCTTACGTAAAAGGAAAATTCAAGGATATAGAAAGTCAATACTTCAATTCGTTTGAAAATGAATATACATATACGCCTCTGCGTGGTATGCATAAAGATAAGCTAGCCTTCACACCTGTGATTATCAGTTTGGATGGTGGTAAAAAAGTTTGTCTTGCCGAGTCAGATTTAGAGAGTTATCCCGGGATGTACCTTATCAATTCAGATGGATCAACCTCCCTTCGGTCTGATTTTGCTAAACATCCAGCGGCGACAAAGCAAGGTGGGCATAACCAATTGCAACAGCTGGTTACTTCAAGGCAACCATACATTGCAAAAAGTAAGGCTAAATCTAAATTTCCATGGCGTATAATTATTGTTTCCACTAAGGATAAAGAGCTGGCTGATAATGATATGGTTTACAGGCTGGCATCGCCTTCAAGATTAAATGATTTATCGTGGATTAAACCGGGTAAGGTTGCCTGGGAATGGTGGAATCACTGGGGCCTTTCAAAAGTAGATTTTGAAGCCGGTATAAATAACGATACCTATAAAGCATATATAGATTTCGCATCAAAAAATAAGATCGAATATGTAATACTAGACGAAGGCTGGGCTGTAAATCTGCAGGCAGATCTATTTAAGGTGGTACCCGACATAGATTTAAAGGCACTAATAGCTTATGCAAATTCAAAAAACGTAGGTATAATCCTATGGGCCGGGTATTACGCTTTTGACAGAGACATGGAGCGAGTATGCAAGCACTATTCGGAAATGGGCGTAAAGGGCTTTAAGATAGATTTTATGGATCGCGACGATCAGCAAATGGTCGATTTCCATTACCGTACCGCAAGAACAGCGGCAAAATATAAGCTATTAGTAGATTTTCATGGTACCTATAAACCGACAGGTCTAAACCGAACTTATCCAAATGTCATTAATTTCGAAGCAGTTAACGGCCTTGAGCAAATGAAATGGAACGGTACCGAACTGGATCAGGTTACGTATGACGTTACTATGCCATTTATCCGTATGGTAGCAGGGCCTGTAGACTATACGCAAGGTGCAATGCGTAATGCTACCAAAAGAACCCATCGTGGGATTAATGATGAGCCTATGAGTCAGGGTACACGCTGTCGCCAATTAGCCGAATATGTAATCTTCGAATCTCCATTAAATATGTTGTGTGATAGTCCCACAAGCTATGAAAAGGAGCAGGAGTGTACTGATTTTATATCAGCTGTCCCAACCGTTTGGGACCATACAGTAGCGCTTGATGGACAAATTAGTCAGTACATAGCCATAGCCCGTGAAAAGGCAGGCGTTTGGTATGTAGGCGCTATGACTAATTGGGATGCCCGTACAATGGAACTCGATTTATCCTTTTTAAAGGAAGGTAGCTATATAGCAGAAGTTTATCGGGACGGCGCAAACGCAAACCGAATAGCGTCAGATTATAAAAAGGAAACCATTACTATTCCCGCCAATCGTAAAATGACAATCGCAATGGCGAAGGGTGGAGGTTTTGCAATGAAAATTTACAAGAAATAAAACTACTTAATCATTATGCAGTTGAAAGTATATAGTGTCTTATTAATCATCTTAACCAGCTTATTTTATTCTGATACGTACGCACAAGAAACTATGGCAAACGTTTACGGACGTAGCTTACAGTCTTTAAACGGTAAATGGGATGCTATTGTAGATTTATATGCCCAGGGACGTGGAAATAAGATTTATTTAAATAAAAAGCCGGAAGGCAAAACAGATTTTTATGAGTATTCTTTTGAAAACGGGCTTCGTTTAAACGTTCCTTCAGACTGGAATAGCCAGTTGCCTGAACTTAAATATTATGAGGGAACCATTTGGTATGCCCGTAAATTTGATGCATCCAAAGAAACAAACAAACGCTTATTTCTTTACTTTGGAGCGGTTAGTTACCGTTGCCGCATTTATCTGAACGGGAAGGAAATAGGTCAACACGAAGGCGGCTTTACTCCATTTCAAATAGAAATCACAAATGCCGTTAAAGAAAAGGACAACTTTCTTGCGGTGGAAGTCAATAATACAAGAACGGTTGATGCTATTCCGGCAATGGCCTTTGACTGGTGGAATTATGGAGGTATTACCAGAGACGTTTTTTTAGTAACTACACCTCAGGTTTTCATCGAAGATTATTTTATCCAATTAGATAAATACAAGTCAAACAAAATTGATGCTCGCGTAAAGCTTTCTGAAAAAATAGCAAATACCTCAGTCACTATTGAAATTCCAGAATTAAAGATTAAGCAAACATTCAAAACAGATCATAACGGAGAAATAAAGACTTCATTTACTGTTAATAAGGTTACACGTTGGTCGCCCCAATCGCCAAAACTATACGACGTTATAGTTTCCAGTGAAAGTGATAAAATAGAAGAAAAAATAGGTTTCCGCAACATCTGGGTAAAAGGAGAAAATATCTATCTGAATGATCGGCCCCTATTTTTGAAAGCAATATCATTTCACGAAGAAATTCCACAGCGCAAAGGGCGCGCTTTTTCTGAAGCAGATGCAGTTATGCTGTTATCTGAAGCTAAAGCTTTGGGCTGCAATATGATTCGTCTGGCACATTATCCGCAAAATGAATATACAGTGAGGCTTGCCGAGAAAATGGGTTTTCTGCTTTGGGAAGAAATACCTATTTGGCAGGGAATAGATTTCAAAAATGAAGAAACAAAGGCAAAAGCCGGTAAAATGATCCAGGAAATGGTGATGCGCGATAAAAACCGTTGTGCATTAGCTTTTTGGGGTGTAGCCAATGAAACGCAACCCTCAGAGCCACGTAACCAGTTTCTCAAATACCTTATTGACAGATGCAAAGCCATAGACACTACACGCCTCATTACTGCTGCTTTTGACCTTGTCCGGTTTGACAGAGACAAACAAGTGTTTGTAATGAATGATCCATTCATAAAAGAGCTGGATGTTGTAGCAGTAAACAAATATATGGGTTGGTATCATCAGTGGCCAGTATCGCCAGAAAAAGCTGTTTGGGACGTAGCTAAGGGGCAGCCCTTGATTATTTCTGAATTCGGAGGCGAGGCACTTTACGGGAAAATTGGCGATGCACATACTGTGAGTTCATGGAGCGAAGATTATCAGGCTACGCTTTATAAAGATAACCTGGAAATGTTTAAGCATATCCCAAACTTACGCGGTACAGCACCCTGGATATTATTTGATTTCCGCTCTCCATTTCGTTTCCACCCAATCAATCAGGAAGGCTGGAATCGTAAAGGATTAATCTCCGATCAGGGATATAGAAAAAAAGCATGGTATTTAATGAAGGAATATTATGATCGTATTAAATAGTACCAACCTGTACCAGGTAATGAAAGCGACTGCTTTACTAATGTTTTTTTGCTTTAGTGTTTTTTCGGCTAAAGGGCAGGAGCCTAATTACGATGAATCTAAAGTACCTCCATACCAATTGCCAGATCCTTTAAAAATGGAAAATGGGCAAATGGTTCGTAATACAGATGATTGGAACGATAAGCGCAGGCCGGAAATACTTAACCTGTTTGAATCGCAGGTTTATGGTAAAGCACCAGTACACCCAAAAGATTTGCATTTCCGTGTGTTAACTGAAGATAGGTATGCCTTAGGCAACATGGCAACCAGAAAGGAAGTTGCAGTCTACTTTACAAAAGACGAGCAGCATTACATGACGATTCTAATATACATACCAAACAAGCGTAACGGTGCTGTACCGTTGTTTTTTGGTCTCAATTTCAAGGGGAACCATACCATTTGCGATGATCCGGATATAACGGAGTCGATAACACGTATGAAACCACGTGACGGGAATGATGAAAAACAACCAGGTACATTTAAGCGAGGGGCAGAATCTTCCCGCTGGCCGGTTGACATGCTTATAGCTAATGGTTATGCATTGGCAACGGTTTATCGTGGAGACATTGATCCGGATTATGATGACGGTTTTCAAAACGGTGTACATCCGCTATTCTATAAAGAGGGTCAGACTAAGCCAAAGTCAGATGAATGGGGAACACTGTCTGCATGGGCCTGGGGATTAAGTTGTGCAATGGATTATTTTGAGACTGATGAAGATATTAATAGCAACAAGGTTGCTGTTGTGGGGCACTCTCGACATGGAAAGACAGCGCTATGGGCGGGGGCCGTCGATCAACGTTTCGCAATGGCAATTTCTAATAATTCAGGTTGTGGCGGAGCTGCGCTATCCAGACGTAAGTATGGAGAGACGGTTCGTAAAGTCAATACGCTCTTTCCTCATTGGTTTGCCGGAAACTTCAAAAAATATAACGATAAAGAAGAGCTATTACCAGTAGATCAGCATCAGCTTATTGCTTTGATGGCTCCTCGACCAGTATATATTGCCAGTGCAGTAGAAGATAGATGGGCTGATCCTAAAGGTGAATTTCTGTCTGGTGTATTTGCAACCCCGGTTTATGAGCTATTTGGTCTTGAAGGGTTGAATGGTGCATCACTCCCGGAAATTGACCAGCCTTTATTGAACGGTTCTATAGGTTATCATCTGCGTTCAGGAGACCATGACATCAAATTATATGACTGGCAGCAGTTTGTGAAGTTTGCTGATAAACATTTTAAATAATATATCAAATCATATTCAATAAGATGAATAATAAAATTTTGAGTTGTGTGCTGTTTTTAGCAGGGTTGGTATCTACTAATTATCAATCCAGAGCGGATGATGCCCGGCCATTAAAATCAGTTGTCGAAAGTGCTTTCTCTTTTGCGGAAAAGCAGTCTTTGCTGATGGCCGAAAAATACAAGGACCAGGTGGGGAGGCTACCGCGTACCTATGAAAAGGGGAAGGATATATCTTCCGATTCTCGTTGGTGGTGCAGCGGTTTCTTTCCCGGATCATTATGGTATATCTATGAAAACAAACGAAATCAGGATATTCTCAAATACGCAGAACTATATACAGATAGGGTAGAAAGAGAAAAATATACGACTGATAACCATGATGTGGGTTTCATGATCTATTGCAGTTTTGGTAATGGTTATCGTTTAACAAAAAATAAAAAGTACGAAGAAGTGATGCTGACGGCTGCCAAATCGTTAAGTACACGATATAAACCTCAGGTTGGATTAATCCGCTCGTGGGACCACAATAAGGAAAACTGGCAATACCCTGTAATTATTGATAACATCATGAATTTGGAGCTTTTGCTTTGGGCATCTGATTACTCCGGAGATGAAAAATTCAAACAGATAGCTTTATCGCATGCCGATAAAACAATACAACACCATTTCAGACCAGATTACAGCTCTTATCATGTGGTTTCTTATGATACTATTTCCGGAATACCTCATCTGAAGCAAACACATCAAGGGTTTTCCGATGAATCTTCCTGGAGCCGTGGACAGGCATGGGGACTTTACGGATATACCTATTTGTACAGAGAAACAAAAGACCAGCGTTATCTGCAACAAGCCAAAAACATTGCAAATTATTTGGTGAATCATCCTCATATGCCGGAGGATTATATCCCATACTGGGATTATAATAGCCCGGATATTCCAAATACGTATCGTGATGTATCCGCAGCGACACTTATGGCTTCTGCGCTGATAGAGCTGAGTGAATTTGTTGATAAAAGCCTCGCTCAGAAATATATGCAAGTTGTAGAAACTCAAATCAGAACCTTATCCACACCAGCTTATACTGCTAAACTGGGAGAAAACGGATGTTTCATCCTAAAACACAGCGTCGGTTCTTACCCTGCCAAATCAGAAGTTGATGTGCCTCTTACTTACGCAGATTACTATTACCTGGAAGCCCTGAGCAGATTAAAGAAAAAGATTTAAAACTAATTTGAATAGAGATTGAGATGAATTACAAGATAAAAAGATACTTAAAGAGCTTACTAATAATCCTATTATTTATACAGCATTATCCGCTCACAGCACAAACAATAGAGTTAGATTTATCCGGTACATGGAGGTTCCAAACTGATCTGATGGATTTTCGCCGAGGTTCGCTTTCTCCAAGATACAACCACATTTTGCAAGATAAAATTGAACTGCCCGGAATTACAGATGATTATCAAATTGGTTATAAATCTCCATATCGCCATATTGATCGTTTAACAAGGAAATATGAATACATGGGGCCGGCATGGTATCAACGTGACATAGAGATCCCCGCAGCCTGGAAAGGTAAGCGAATATTCATGTATTTTGAGCGTACACATTGGCTAAGCTCTATTTATGTGGACACTAAGGAGGTAAGTAAAATAGATTTTATAAGCGTTCCTCATAACCATGATTTAACCGAGTTTGTTAAACCCGGAACAACTCATCGTATAACCGTTTGTATAGATAATAGATTTCAATACAATACTCATAAATGGAACCATGCACATACCGAATTCACCCAAATTAACTGGAATGGTATCTTAGGGGAAATGAAGCTGATAGCTGTAGATCCGGTTTATATTGAGGATTTACAGGTGTACCCGAACATTACGGAAAAATCGTTAAAAGTTAAACTTCAAATAAACAACAACACCAGAAAAGCAATAAATGGTCAAGCTACCATTACCATATCCGGTAACAAATACAATCTAACTAAAAATATATCCGTAGCGGGTAAAGACTCTGTAGTTTTTGTTGAAGGTACAGTTCAACTGGGGAATAATATAAAACTATGGGATGAGTTCAATCCTAATCTTTATGACGTCACCTGTCAGTTAAACACTTTTGATGATAAGGCAAAGTATCAGCATAAGAAATCAACCACTTTTGGAATGCGTGAAGTAAAACAAGGTAAAAACCATGTTTTAATAAATAATCTACCTGATCACTTAATAGGAAATGTAGAAAATGCCGTTTTCCCTAAAACTGGTTATGCTCCGGTAGATGATGCATCGTGGGAAAGAATCATGTTGCTAATGAAAGATTACGGAATGAATCATATGCGTTTCCATTCGTGGTGTCCGCCAAAAGCTGCTTTTCGTATGGCAGATAAACATGGGATTTATTTTGAGGTAGAAATGCCAATGTGGGGTAAAGATGCCGAGCCGGATGAAGCCCGTTATAATTTCTTCCGTCGCGAAATCAAAGCTATCTTAAAGGAATATGGAAATCATCCTTCGTTCATTTTGTATTGCAATGGCAATGAAATTACCGGCAATTTTGATTTTATAGAAGAGCTTACTGCTGAAGGAAGAAAATTTGATCCTCGTCATTTATATAGTGGTTCAACGGCGAGAACCCGCGTGAAATCAGATCAGTATTATGTTTCGCAACAAACCAATAAAGGTCCGGTTAAAGTTTACGAAGGCCTACCCAATACAGATTGGGATAGAAATACAGAGTCTGATGTAGATGTGCCCGTAATATCCCATGAAACAGGACAACGTTGTATTTATCCTAATTTCGAAGAAATAAAGAAATATGCAAATAGCCCGGTAGAAGCCCGGAATTTCGAAGTGTTCAGAGAACTGTTGGATAAGAACGGAATGCTGGATCAGGCGAATGATTTTTTTAAAGCATCAGGAGCTTTAACCGTGTTGGAATACAAAGCGGTAATCGAAGCGCTTCTGCGTTCGTCTAAATCGGCCGGTTTTCAGTTGTTATCAATCAATGATTTTCCAGGGCAAGGTTATGCACCCGTCGGGATACTCGATCCGTTTTGGGATTCAAAAGGATTGATTACCCCGGAAAAGTTCAGAGAATTCTGTGCACCTACGGTAGCATTATTACGTTATGAAAAGAGCTCATATTTTAATAATGAAACTTTTACAGGTAAGGCAGAAGTTTACAATTTTAGTAATTCTGCAATCAAAAATGCCAAATTAAGGTGGTGGCTAACGGATGAAAACGGAAAAGTGCTTCGTAAAGGGAACCTGAAAACTCAAACAATAGCCAATGACCATGTTTCACCGGTAGGAGAGTTCTCTATACCATTAAACGGTATCGCTTCTTCTCAGAAGCTAACGGTTCATTTAGCAGTAAACGATGATATAAAAAATAGCTGGAATATATGGGTGTATCCAAAACACGAATCATTAATGGCTTCCACAGATCAGGTTCTTTACACGGCGGTATATGACGAAGCTGCAAAAAAGCAACTTGCTCAGGGAAAAACTGTCGTATTATGCCCTTCACCAAACAAAGTAAAAGGCCGTAAATCTGTTTTTCATAACCATTTCTGGAACCCTATTATGTTTGCATGGCCTCCAATGACTATTGGATGTTTAATCAAGAACGATTCGCCGGTTTTTAAGGATTTTACCACGTCTTACCACACCGATTGGCAATGGTGGGACATTTTAAACAATGCTAAAGTTATTGAAATGAAAGATGCTCCAACCGCATTACGTCCATTTGTACAAGTGATTGATAGTTATGACAATAATGCCAAATTGGGGATCGGTTTCGAAGCTAAAGTCAATGGCGGAAAACTATTGGTTTTGGCGGTAGATACAAAAAAAGATATGGACAAACGTCCGGCTACACAGCAGCTATTGAAAAGTATCGATAACTATGTGAAAAGCGATAAATTCTCGCCTCAGATAACTGTAGAAGAGTCGTTTATCCAATCATTCTTAATAAAGTAATCAACAAATAAAATATGATAAGAATACCTCTGTTGTTGCTGATTTTGTTTTTTCACACTTCATTAGTGGGCCAGGAAATTATTTTAGATAAAAAGGCATCCTTAGAGCAAGTCTACCAGGAAGCTTATGAATCGGATGGTTTGCTGCCGATGAACGAGTTGGATATGGAATTTGGATATGTATTATATCAATCTGAAATTACAACCGAGACAGAAAGCGCAGCATTAGCGCTCGAAAATGTCAGGGACTACGCTGCGGTATATATCGACGGTAAATTGCAGGGGATATTAACAAATAGCCAGAAAGAAATAAGTATTAACACGTCTCCTGGTAAACATCAGTTGGAATTATACGTCGAAAATATTGGGCGCATAACCTATGGACCGGAAATATTAGACAATTCGAAAGGTTTGTTTGGAAACATCAGTTTAGAGGGTGAACCAGTTGAAAATTGGAAAATGATTCCCTTAAATATAAGAGAATGCGTAGTGCAGGATTTAGTTTTTGATAGTTCCATAGATACTCAAACTCCAGGTTTTTACAAAGGGACCTTTTATATACGGAGTCAGGAAAACACTTACCTCGATACATCTGGTTGGGGTATGGGAGAGGTATGGATTAACAATAAGTATTTAGGCTCTTTTTGGGAACAGGAAAAACAAAAATCTATACAAATCCAATCTGATGATTTGATACAGGGTAAAAATGAAATTGTTGTATTCGATTTGAAAAACTATCAGCAAAAGTCTATGAGATTATCGGCTACACCGGTTTTCAACTAAAAACATTAATAGCGTTTATGAAAAAAAATATAATTCACTGTTTAGTATTTCTGATAGTTTTTACGTCAACTTTATTTGCAGGCAATAAAAAGGACAAGCTTCTATACAAAGATGCCAAACAACCTATAGAAAAGCGTATCGAAGATTTACTATCACGCATGACTTTAGAAGAAAAGGTCATGCAGCTCAATCAATATACACTAGGGCGGAATGATAATGCCAATAATATGGCAGATCCCGTAAATGATATACCAGGAGAAATTGGTTCGCTGATCTATTTCAGTAGCAATCCGGAATTGCGTAATAAAGTACAAAAGAAGGCAATTGAGCAAACACGTTTGGGAATTCCTATCATATTTGGTTATGATGTGATCCACGGTTTTCGCACTTTGTATCCAATATCATTAGGGCAAGCCAGTTCCTGGAATCCGGCATTGGTAGAAAAAGCCTGTGCCGTTGCTGCGCAGGAAGCTAGAATGTCTGGAGTTGATTGGACTTTCTCACCAATGATAGATGTTGCTCGGGATGGACGTTGGGGAAGAGTTGCAGAGGGGTATGGGGAGGATACGTATACTAACGCTATATTTGCTGCTGCATCAGTGAAAGGGTATCAGGGAAATGATTTATCCAGTGAAAAAAATGTAGCTGCCTGTCTTAAACACTATATTGGTTATGGAGCATCGGAGGCTGGACGAGATTATGTTTATACAGAGATTTCAAAACAAACCCTTTGGGATACTTATATGCTGCCTTACGAAGCAGGTGTAAAAGCAGGGGCGGCAACATTAATGAGCTCTTTTAATGATATCAGCGGTACGCCCGGTTCTGCAAATTATTATACATTAACAGAGGTGTTAAAAAACAGATGGAAACACGATGGCTTTGTCGTTTCGGACTGGGGTTCTATAGAACAGCTTCGCCCGCAGGGTGTTGCAGCAAATAAGAAAGAGGCGGCATTAAAAGCATTTAAGGCTGGTTTAGAAATGGATATGATGAACCGGTGTTATGACAATCACCTTGGCGAGCTTGTCAAAGAAGGAAAAGTCTCGCAGGAACAACTTAACGAAGCTGTGAGACGTGTCTTAAGGGTGAAGTTTAGATTGGGATTGTTCGATAGGCCTTACACTCCTGAAAGTACAGAAAAAGAAAGGTTTTATCGTCCCGAGAACTTAAAAATAGCCGAGCAATTGGCAGAGGAATCTATCGTTTTGCTGAAGAATCAGAATAAAACATTACCATTAAGGCGTGTTTCTAAAATAGCAGTGGTAGGCCCAATGGCAAAAAGCCAATGGAACTTATTAGGATCGTGGGCAGCTCAGGGTAAATCTGAAGATATCCCAAGTATTTTTGATGCTATAAAAGCAGAGTACAAAAACCAGGCGGAAGTTTCATATGCTTTAGGCTGCGAGTTTGACGGGAATGATAGATCTAAGTTTGAAGAAGCCAAAAGTATAGCTTCAAAAGCAGATGTTATTTTGTTTTGTTTAGGAGAAAAGAAAGACTGGAGCGGAGAGAATGCTTCACGCTCTTCCATAGCCTTACCTAAAATCCAGGAAGATTTGGTAATGGAATTAAAAAAGCTTGGAAAGCCTGTAATATTGATTTTGTCTAATGGTCGCCCACTGGAATTGAATGGTCTGGAGCCAATCAGTGATGCCATTCTTACCATGTGGCAACCGGGAACACCAGGTGGCAAACCCCTTGCCGGAGTTTTATCCGGACGTGTAAATCCTTCAGGAAAATTGGCGATGACATTCCCTTATTCTACCGGACAAATTCCTATCTATTATAATCATAGAAGAAGTGCCCGTCCTCATCAGGGTAAGTATCAGGATATTCCTATTGCTCCATTATATGAGTTTGCCCATGGATTAAGCTATACCACATTCCAATATGCTGATTTAAAAGCTTCGGCATTATCATTAAAGCCAGATGGTAAACTTACAATGGAAATTGCTGTCACCAATACTGGTGATGTTGACGGATATGAAACCGTTCATTGGTTTATCAATGATCCTGTATCCACAATTTCCCGCCCGGTGAAAGAATTGAAATTTTTTGAAAAGAAAATGATCAAAAAAGGAGAAACAGCAACTTATCAGTTCATAGTTGACCTGAAGCGGGATTTTGGTTTTATTGATGAAGATGGAGAGCGCTTTCTGGAAGCAGGGGATTATTATGTAATGGTAAAAGATAAAAAAATTAAGATTGAGATCGTTAATTAATAAAAAGGAATGTATTGAGGATCGATAAGGTGTAGAATTTTATTGAGTTTACCAGCATTTGAAAAAAAGAGTCAATCTTTTCAGGCTATTAGTTACATATAGAATTGATTAAATAAGGGGGGAGATGTTCATTATATATCTTCCCTTTTTTAGTAGATACAGTTTCGGAACGTCTAGCGTAACGATTTGGAAACAGATTTTTTAGGTATAAAAAAAGGAGACAACCAATATATGGTGTCTCCTTAAGTAGCCCGTAGGGGAATCGAACCCCTGTTTCAAGAATGAAAATCTTGCGTCCTAACCCCTAGACGAACGGGCCAAAAAAAGGAAGTATCTTTCAGCTTCCTTAGGTAGCGGGGACCAGACTCGAACTGATGACCTTCGGGTTATGAGCCCGACGAGCTACCAACTGCTCCACCCCGCACTATATTTTGTGTTCAAAACTTCAAATTTTTAAAGCAATCGCTGCTTTTTTATTCGTTAGAAGATTTATATCTTGTTCCGAATTGGACTGCAAAGATATAATTCGTTTCTTTGTGTTCCAAATAAATTTTAAAAAATATTTTAGATGTCGCACAAAGCAGGTTTTGTTAGTATCGTAGGTAAGCCAAATGCAGGTAAATCAACATTGATGAACACGTTGGTAGGAGAGAAAATGGCTATTATTACGTCCAAGGCTCAAACTACAAGACACCGTATTATTGGGATTGTTAACGAAGACGATTATCAAATTGTTTTTTCGGATACACCAGGAATTATCAAACCAGCGTATAAACTGCAAGAGACCATGATGGATGCAGTAAAAGGTTCGTTGGTAGATGCAGATATTCTGTTGTTTGTAACAGATATTAATGAGAAGCATGATGAACAGGACGTATTGGATAAGATTAAAGGGTCTGCAGCCAAGCTCTTGATCCTGATTAACAAGATTGATGAATCTAATCAGGAAAAAGTAGAAGAAAAAATTAGCTATTGGAAAGAAAAATTGAATCCGGATGGAATTATTGGAATATCTGCTTTGCATAATTATAATGTAGAAAAGATCATGACCTTTATTAAAGAGAACCTGCCGGAGCATCCACCATATTATGATAAAGAAGAGCTGACCACAAGAAGCGAGCGCTTTTTTGTTTCGGAAATGATAAGAGAAAAAATCTTTAAGTTCTACAAAAAGGAAATTCCTTATAGTACCGAGGTTCTGGTGACATCTTTTAAAGAGAGTAAAAACTTAATTCGCATCAGTGCCGAGGTCATTGTAGAAAGGGATTCCCAAAAGAATATCCTGATAGGAACCGGAGGTTCCATGTTAAAGAAAATTGGAACTTATGCCAGACAGGATATGGAAGATTTTCTGCAAAAAAAGGTTTTTCTGGAGATTTTTGTGAAAGTAATTCCAGATTGGAGAAATAGAAGTAGTTACCTTAAGAATTTCGGTTACGAGGAATAATTCCGCAACAATTTAAGTGAGGTCGTTAAACCGCGAATTTATTTTAACTACTTTTGCAAGATTAATAATTATGCCGGCATGATAAGGCTGGGAAAAACAAAAATATATGGGAAATATAGTAGCGATCGTCGGGAGACCGAACGTGGGAAAATCTACATTGTACAACAGACTTACGGAAACACGTAAAGCCATTGTAGATGATATGAGCGGTGTAACCCGCGATAGACATTATGGATTGGCAGAATGGACAGACAAAAGTTTTACTGTAATTGATACAGGAGGCTATGTGGCCAATTCGGAAGATGTCTTTGAAATAGCTATCAGAGAACAGGTGCTCATTGCTATTGAAGAAGCGACATCAATTATTTTTATGGTAGATGTTACAACAGGAATAACCGATTTGGACGATGATATTGCAGCTATTCTAAGAAGAAGCAAAAAGCCTGTTTTTGTTGCTGTAAACAAAGTAGACAATAATCAACTGCTAGCAGATGCAGCCCAGTTTTACAGTTTTGGATTAGGAGAGATTTATTGTCTTTCCTCTATGACAGGTTCGGGAACCGGGGAGTTACTGGACGAAGTGGTTAAAACTTTTGATGAAACTGCAGAAGTAGAAAATGATTTACCTGTCTTTGCTATTGTTGGGAGACCTAATGTGGGTAAATCATCTATGATAAATGCCCTGTTAGGTAAAGACAGAAATATTGTAACCAATGTGGCAGGTACTACCCGAGATTCTATCCATATTCACTATAAACAATTTGGCCATGACTTCATGTTGGTTGATACCGCAGGTTTAAGGAAGAAGACCAAGGTGAGGGAAAATATAGAGTTTTATTCGGTAATGAGAACCATAGGCGCTTTAGAGGAGGCCGATGTTATTATTCTCATGTTGGATGCTACTGAGGGAATCGAATCTCAGGATATAAATATCTTCCATTTGGCAGAAAAAAACCGGAAAGGCGTTGTTTTAGTGGTAAATAAGTGGGATTTGGTAGAAAAAGATCATAAAACAGCTAAAGCTTTTGAAGATACCATCAAAGAAAAGATAGCTCCGTTTACAGATGTTCCGATTATTTTTACGTCTGTAAGCGAAAAGCAGCGTATTTTTAAGACTTTGGAAGCGGCTCAGAAGGTTTATGATAATAGAAAGAAAAAAATCAGCACATCCAAGCTAAATGACTTTCTTTTGCCTGTTATCGAAAAGACCCCGCCTCCAGCGACAAAAGGAAAGCACATCAAGATCAAGTATATTACACAAATTAATGCTTCTACTCCAATGTTCGCATTTTTCTGTAATTTGCCTCAATATATCAAAGATCCATATAAGCGTTTTCTGGAAAATAAGCTTAGACAGGAGTTTGATTTTACTGGGGTGCCTTTACAGTTATTCTTTAGGCAGAAATAAGTTTGAAAATAATATAAGAAGAGATAAGCGCCACTTGAGTTTTCAGGTGGCGTTTTTGTTTATCCTTTTTACAATTATAGGTTTCAGTGGTTTTTGTGCTTCTAGTCAGAATTGAAATGTTAAAAATCTGAAACTTTGCGGAATGTAAAGAGCGATATAAGC
>NZ_JBEBVH010000061.1:0-17461 GCF_040392825.1 Pseudopedobacter sp. | reverse complement strand
AAATTACAGCTATAGCAATTAAGCAAATTTTTATTTTATATATGTAAGGTTTTACCACTAAAACTGTAAAACCTTGCATTTTGAGTTGATATTCATCAATATATAATAGAATAAATAAAACTCACCTCAATCTAAACTTTCATTATAACCACCTTCTTTTAGTAAAAAAGAGTTTCTGTTTATCTGTTTGGCGAAGCATTGTTTACTCATTGGAGGCACTAAAAGGGTTGCCTTTTCCAAACTCCACATAACTCCTAAAACTATTCAGAAATTGCTGCCATCCATTTACACAAATATCATAACATTCGATTTCTTTGTTTAATCCAATATGATGAAGCACCAGTTCAGAAAAATTTTCATGCGGGGTTATTTGCCAAACTATAATTGTATTTATCCATTCCGTCTGATTTTTTAATTCAGAAATTCCAATCCGGGCATCCTCTACACGCCACACTATTCTGGTATTAGGAAAAATCTCTTCTACCAGCATCGTCTTATAAATATTATCGCCAAAACGAATGGTAAACCTGTTACCTTTCTGATCTGATAAACCTTCAAACAGTTCGGTCCACCAAAAAGGAATTTTATTAATTAAGGCATCAAACACCCGATCTGCCTTTACATTAAACTTTATTGTTGTTTTATAGCTTTCCATTACAAATTATTTTTTGAACCAGGATTTTATTCACACCATTTTACAACAGCCAGCATATTTCTTTCAAGGGATTTCCTCCATCTATAAATAGTTTACCATCTGGTTTCAACATTTTGGCAATTTTAGCTATTGCTTCTCTTTCAATTTCCGGATGCCTTCCATCCAGAGCTCCAACACGAACGGCAAATGCAATATCAAATTGCTCTTCGTACTGTCCTAATTCAAAGTTCTCAATTTCTACTTGCCTAAAATTCAGACTTCCTTTTAAAATTTCTGCTTCCGAACTTTTGAGCGCTTGTCCAATAGCTTTTGAAGAGCGATCGATTCCCAAAATGTATCCATCTCCAATACGCTGGGCTATTTCACGGGCGGCTGCTCCGGTGCCACATCCTATTTCCAGAATTCTGATACCCGGTTTTAGCGGTAGTGCTTCTACGATTTCTGCCAACCGTTGCGAAAGCTTTTGAGCCATGATTAAAAAATTGGATCTATGTAAATTTCAAGCTTATTCAGCATTTGAAATTTTTCTTTGATAGAGACACCACTATATGAAAAGAAACTACTCCCCTGCTTTCTTTAAAGTTTCTATATCAAACTTTTTCATTTTCATGAAAGCATTCATCACTTTCGGCGCTTTCACGGGGTCGCTCATCAGCTCGCCTAATATCGAAGGCGTTATTTGCCACCATACGCCAAAAACATCCTGACACCAGCCACACATACTTTCTTTTCCCCCTTCTGTAAGGTTGAGCCAGTAAAAATCTATTTCTTCCTGCGTATCGCAATTCACCACCAGGCTAATACCTTCATTAAAACCAAAGCCATGGGGTAAAGAACTATCCATAGCAGCCATCCGATAACCGTTTAAGTAAAACTGGGCATGTTTAATATTACCTTCGGTATCCTGTTCCCCGGCTTCATATTTTGCTATAAAATCTACAGATGATCGCTCAAACAGCGAAGTATAAAAATTAATCGCCTTTTCGGCATTACCATTCTGATCACCGGTAAACATTAATGTTGGAAAAACATCAGGTCTCTCCTGTTCCGGTTTACCCAGAGATAATTGCCAGGATACTCCATATTTATCTTGTATCCAGCCATATCTGCTACTCCACGGATAAGTATTCAAAGGCATCAGAGAATGTCCGCCTTTACTCAATTTGTTCCAGGAATCGTTAATTTCTTCTTCAGATTCACAGATAACAAAAAATGATATAGAAGGATTGGGCTTGTATAAGGGACCACCGTCTAACGCCATAAATTGCTTTCCTTTTATTGAAAAAGTAGTAACCATAGGCGAACACTGCTTTAATATCGAATCTTTAAATACTTCGCAATAAAATGTCGCCGCTTCTTTGCCCTGGTTATCAAACCAGATACAGGGATAAATATTATGTTTCATTTTGTATGGTTTTATTTTAGTACAGGATTTCACTGTCAGGTGTTTTTCAAAATATCTGTTGCGGTTTTATGATTGAGTTGCTCGGCCAATCCGATAAGCAGCCCCTCCACCCCACGAATGTAACAGAGCCGATATATGTCTTCGTACTGAACCACATCTCCAACGATTTCGGCACCATAACTGGTAAGTCTGGTTAGTAATTCGTCAATGTTGTCAACATTGAACATGACACGCAGATAGCCCAGCGAATTCACAGGAGCAGTTCTGTGGTCTGATATAGTAACGGGGGTAAGAAACCGTGAAAGTTCCAGTCGGCTATGCCCATCAGGAGTAACCATCATAGCTATTTCCACCGATTGATTCCCTAGCCCTGTTATCTGTCCTGCCCATTCGCCTTCAACCATGGTGCGGCCTTCTAGTTTCAGTCCTATTTCTGAGAAAAAAGAAATGGCATTATCGAGGGATTCTACAACGATACCTACATTATGCATTTGAAGTAATTTACTTTTTGTCATAATTAATCTCTTCCAAGTTTAATTTAATTAGAGTTGCGTTTATATCTACCTGTTGATGTCTTGCTATTATAACCCTCGGTTCATTGCTTATTGACTTGTTTTCTCATAACAAAGCAAGATTGCTCCTGAGCCAAAGCGCTTTGTCTTCACAAGTTTCAGAACTATACTGTTGGTTATATTTTTAAATAATGGCAAACCGCTTCCTACTATAACCGGATGAACACAGAGCTGATATTCGTCGATTAAGTTTAATTGTGTTAAGGCTACAATTAAACCGGGGCTCCCCACAAGAATGTCCTTACGTCCACTATTGTGGGATTGCTTTAATTCCAGAACTTCTTCTTTAATATTTTTATGTGCCAACGTTGCACTTTCCCACCCGGTATCCTTCAGCGTATGCGAAAAGACAATCTTTGGAATGTTGTCTATGGCTATAGCAAAGTCGTCCATTGCTTTTTCTCCCGAAGGATTTTTTAGCAGATTTTGCCAGTATTGCATGAGCTGATAGGTTATTCTACCATACAGAATAGCGTCTGCATTATTTAACAGGTTAGCGTAATGCTGATGTATTTCTTCATCGGGGATACCTGCGGTATGGTCACAAAACCCATCAATGGTCATGTTGATAGCTGCGATTATCTTTCTCATATTTGAGTACTTATAGATTAATAACAAACTAATGATCAGCAGTTATTTTACTTTTTTATTAGAGATTGCTTCGTTCCTCGCAATGACAAAATAGGAACGTCATTGCGAGGAACGAAGCAATTTCACTCAAGACTATACAAACGACAAAACAATTATCGATTTCAAGTTTTCATGTAATCAAACGCTCCTTTTCTAAGGTTAATACCATATTCTGTATAAGCTTTTAAGCATGCCAAAAAATTTGCCCATCCTTCTGTATTTCCTTTCAGCCACTTAATACCATTTTCGTTATTTTCCATCTCTTTTTCTGTAACAGTGACCACTGTTTCTTCACCAACGGCATCAATCGTAATTTCAACCAATGTTTCAACAGATTCATTGTCCCAGTAAAATGAAACGAAACTAACTGGCTTTACTTGCTGAACCCTTATAGGGAAATCGCCTTCAAATTCCGGAAAACTCCACAGCACAGTTTTGCCTGACTCCATTTTTGCCGAACCTTTCGCAATAAAATAATTGCTCATTTTTTCGGGATTTATAATAGCTTCAAATACTTCACTAGCCGGTTTTGAAATCTGTATTTTTGTTCTGATTGAAAGATTATTTTCCATAATTTTATATTTTTTTAAAAGAGAGTCCTTTTGCATCAAGCAGTTGTCTTAATTTCGGAAGACTTGCTTTACCCATTCCATGCAATTGCAAAATTTGCTTTTCGGTATATTGAGCTAGTTTTTCTTCATTGGTAATCTGTTCATGTTCCAATGCTCTTCTTGCTGGTGCAGAAAGTGTCGCCAAAAATCCATCGGCAGGTTTTATTTCTGCTTCGCAAATCGGACAAACCGGGCAATCGCTGCTTTTATAATACCGATGACCATGATTACAAATGCGTAAACTTTTCATTTCTTTTTTGTTTTACTCATATTTTCTGAAACTCTGAACAATACAATTTTTGCTATCAGTGCTAATGGTAGTGGTTGCTCTACAGGAAATTGAATTGCCCCTTTTGAGGTAACATATTGCGTTAGCTTATCTTTAAATGCTTCTATAGCCGAAGGACCGGGATAAAAACCTATATGCTTTTTTGCCATAGCGAAATGCACCAGGTTGCCCTTAAACTTAAATGTTGGTATATCATAACTAATAGTTTCCTCTGCCTGTGGGGCTGCTTTTGATATGGTATTCCGTATCTCCTGCAATTGATTTCTATGGGCAGAAAACTGATGGATATATTCGTCTACGATATTAAAATTCACTGGCACCATGTTATATATTTGTTATCCGGCAATATTTAAGCTTTGCACCTTGTTTCAGTCAAAATCAGAGCTCGCAAATTTGTTTCAATCTTTCCAGGGCTTTCGGATAGGTTTTTTCAAAATAATCAACCCATTGATCCTGTATATCTATATCCACAGTTACCGTGGTTTGAATATCATTTCCAGAAAAAGAATAGTTTTCAAAGGTATTAACCCAGCTCTCTATCTCGGGACCTTCTGTTATTTCTTTATCTCCATCAAGTAAACCGATGTATTTTATCGAGACAAACCTGTAAGGAATGTTCTCTTCTATCAAGCCAACCATTCCTTCCCTTTTCCCTTCCTTATTTACTCCAACGAATAATATTTTGGCACCTTTTTCCCAACTTCCTTCAAAATCAGAAGTCGGATTAAATTCGGAGGTCCATTTCTTAAAAGTCTTTTCTCCCAACATGGTATCGTAAACATTTTCGATACCGGCATGGATATCAATTTTAAACTGCATTTTTTTCATGGTAGTATATTTTTGATTTATTATAAAAAATAGCTTTTTTAGTCAAGTGTGTTGTATTATAATTTTTCCTGAATACAATATGAGGTTATCATTTGTATTTCATTATTTTCATTAAATTCATATACATCACAGGCTGAAACGAAACTAACTCTTCGTTGATTTCTGATAAATTCTGCTGTACCATTTACTACAACCCGGCTTTCATCTGCAATAACATTCATTGTTTTAAAAACAGTTTTTACAGCATTAAAATAGGCAGCCACCTGTTCACAGTTTCGAATGATCGACTGCTTTCCTTTAAAATGGCTTTCACCAACTATTATCCATTCTGCACTTTCTGCTAAATATGGATACACCTTTTTAAATTCTCCATTGGAGAAAGCTACAGCCACTTTATGATGTATCATCAGGTAGAAGCAAATAATATGCTATTTATTTGAATAATTTATCATCCAGCAAATTCCATATTTATCTTTGAAAGAGCCAAAATAATCGCCCCAAAACATATCGTCCAAAGGCATTTCAATAATTCCCCCCGCAGATAAAGCATCAAAAATCCTCCTGGCTTCTTCTCTGCTATCCGGACTTAAGGAGATATAATTATTATTTCCCTGATTAAGCACATGACCCTGCGACTCTAAGCAATCAGAAGCCATTAAAAATTGTCCGTTACCTATGGGTAATGCAACATGCATTGCCAGATTCTTCTCCTTTTCGGGAAGGTTTTCAGTTCCAGGAGCTTCGCTCATTTTCTGAATGAACAATTCGCCGCCAAAAACAGTTTGATAAAAACGGAAAGCTTCTTCCGCTTTACCATTAAAATTGAGATAAGGATTGAGTACCATAACAGAATATTTATTAAGTTAATAATGTTTTATATTTTTCTCTATTATCAAAAATTACCCATAACTCTATAAGAAATAGGATTCCTGCTATTCCCAGTCCAGAAGGCATATATGTCATATTGTGTAATATGATACCTACCAGTACAGGCAGAATTACAATAGCACCTAAAGCCCTTGTTTTAGGAATTATAAAAAGCACCCCACCCAATATTTCAATAGATCCAACTAAGGGCATTAGCCAGGTTATGCTCATAAATGCCTCTCCTACTTTTAATAATTCGGCTGGCAATTCAGGCATCGGCATATAATGCAGGAATTTATCTGACCCTGCGTTAATGAACATGAGTCCAAACAATAAACAAACAATAAACTTTACAGCTTTCATAATAATCAGATTTTATATTTATTTCATAGAATACAATCCGAATGAATTACATTCAGAATCTAAACAGATCGAACAGAAACCATATTCTCCTAAAGACATTTTTGGTTTTATCACTTTCCCACCTGCTTTTTCCACTCTTGCTTCTTCTATGCTACAATCTTCACATGGAAAATAAACAATGGTTGAAGTGTTTGCATTATTACCGTTTCTTGCTCCTTCCATTTGGATTAAGGCACCACTCACCCCCTGATTGTCCGGGCTCGAAAAAAACGACATCTTAAAATCATCACTTCCTTCTACAGCAGGTGCATCATTAAATTGCGTTCCCAATACGTCAGAATAAAATTGTTTTGCCCTTTCAATATCATCGGCATAAATTTCGAACCAGCAGATTACATTGTTATTCATAATAATTGATTTATAGGTTATTCTTAAGCAAATGTAGGGGCTTTATAAAGAAAACAACTTGCCATAAGACAAGAAATAAAATATCGAAACCGCTGTATCTCCCTCACTACCAGAATTAAACTTGCGTTAAAAACAGTCCCTCTTTTAACACAGCGCACTCATAAAAACAACAAAACGATAATACAAGCTTAACCTCTCCACAACAGCTATCAGACTAATTTTGCAACAACATTAAAGATGTGCTAACAGATAATTGACTGATCAAAAACTAATAGTAAAAATCAACTTCCTGAATGAGTTCAGAAATTAAAAAAATGAAAAACTATCTTCACAAAGTAACAAAACAGGCTATGACACTGTTTTTATTACTGCTCAACGTTTCAATCATCGAGACTTTTGCACAAGAAAGCAAAATCAGAGTTAAAGGAACGGTATTGTCTCTAGACGATGGACAACCGGTTATTGGAGCTGTCGTTAAGCTTAAATCCAATAACAGAAGTACACAAACCAACGTCAATGGAAATTTCACAGTAGAAGTAGTTCCTACAGAAACACTAATTATCTCTTCTATCGGTTTTAAAACAGTAGAGATTGCGGTAAATAATAGAACAACACTTGATATCAGACTAAATTTAACCGATTTAAATCTGAAAGAAGTGGTAGTAACAGCATTGGGAATTAAGCGGGAAGAAAGGGCCTTAGGTTATGCGACAACTGTGGTACAGGGCGATCAGCTTACCGAGGCTATTTCGGGTAACTGGACAGATGCCCTTTCCGGTAAAGTTGCAGGCTTAAATCTTATAAGATCTAATAGTGGCCCTACGGGTTCAAATAAAATTATTTTAAGAGGTGAAAATAACCTGACAGGAGATAACGAAGCCTTGATAGTTATTGACGGCGTAGTTATTAATAACAGCAGTGCAAGACGCACAGCAAATGCAGGAGAATCTGTTTACGGAACCAGCAGCGATAACATGCCGGCAGATTATGGAAGCGGATTGAATGACATCAACCCGGAGGATATAGAAAATCTGACTGTATTAAAAGGACCAGCTGCTGCTGCTTTATATGGGCAAAGAGGAGCTAACGGAGCAATTATTATAACCACAAAATCTGGCAGTGCCAAGAAAAAAGGATTAGGAGTTACTGTTAATTCCAACTTCTCATTAGAAAGTGTAAACCGTTGGCCCGATATGCAGTTTGAATATGGCCAGGGACTAGATGGTGCAGCTCATTACTCCTATGGCGCTAGTGAGGATGGTGCAAGCACCAGCGGAACCAGTTCTGCTTACGGACCAAGATTTGATGGACAATATTTTTATCAGTACGACCCTGTAACCCAGGCTAGGGGAAAAGAAAGAACACCATGGATACCTTATAAGAATAAGATCCGTGAATTCTTCGAAGTAGGACAAACATTAACAAATTCGGTAAGTGTCGACGGCGGAACAGATAAAACAACCGCTCGTTTTTCTGCTACGAACGTTAAAAATAAATGGATAACACCAAATACGGGATATGGACGAAATTCGGTGGCATTATCTGTAAATTCTAAAATTAACAAGAAGCTAACGGTTAGTGCTAAGGTAAACTATAATAATAAATTCAGCGATAACCTTCCTGGTGCAGGTTATGGCAATCAATCCTTAATGTACTGGTTTATATTCTGGCAACCAAATGCAGATATCGATTGGTTAAAAAACTATTGGCAATTAGGTCAGGAGAACAGAAAAATAGAATATCCATACAGTTCATATCCAGAAAACCCCTATGCAATCTCCTACGAGTTCATTAACCGCTCTAACCGAAATACACTTACCGGGAATGTAAATGCTACCATCAACTTCACTAAAAATCTGAGTTTAATGTTGCGCACATCATTAGATTTTTCTAATGAACAAAGAGCACAGGAAAGACCTTTTGACTCTGGTTCTAAATTAACCAGAGGTTCGTTCCGTACACAAAACATACAGTCACAGGAAGCCAGTAGTGATTTCCTTCTGCGATATAACAAGAAAATTAATAAGGATATAGAAATATCATTAACCGGAGGGGGGAGTATTCTGAGGAATACTTATGTAAAGGACGAGATAAGAGCAGACTCACTAACTTATCCCGGATTATACATTTTTGCCAATTCTGCGGGACCTCTTGTAAGTATACCAGATAGAAGTGAATATAATATTAACAGCTTCTATGGTCTTCTTTCTGTCTCATACAAAGATTATCTCTATCTTGATGCTACAGCCAGACAAGATTGGAACAGCGTATTAGCAACACCAGATCGTACAGATAATGTAGGTTTTTTCTATCCTTCATTAAGTACAAGCTTTATTGCATCAGAATTTTTCAAACTGCCTGCCGCTATAAGCTTTGCTAAATTAAGAGCATCGGTAGCTATCGTGGGAAGCGGCGGAACTACACCGTACAGAACATCTTACACTTATGGCCTGGCTGGAGGTGGATTATATGCAGGAGGGGCACTACAAAATCCTACAATACTACCAAATCCGGACCTTAAGCCATTAAGCACTACTACCTATGAAGTTGGTGCAGACGTCAGATTATTTAAGAATAGAATTGGTTTTGATGTAGCCTACTATGCGGGTAATACCAAAAACCAAATATTATCAAGGATTGTAGATCGTTCTTCTGGTTACAATCAAATACTTATTAATGCCGGACAGGTAAACAACAATGGTTTTGAACTTGCCCTTAACGGAAAACCACTTGAAAATGCCAATGGTTTAAACTGGAAAGCATTCTTTACTTTCGCTTCCAACAAAAATAAAATTATATCTCTGCCAGACAGTTCTATTGTATTACGCACAGGGCCTGTTGCAGGTGGACAAATAGTAGCAAAAGTTGGTGGCAGTATGGGTGACTTATATGGTAGAGGCTATATGAGATCTCCTGACGGACAAGTTGTCTATGATGAAACTACAGGATTCGCAAAAATATCCGATGAGGTTATCTATTTGGGTAATACCATTCCAAAATTCAAAACCAGCTTAGGTAACGAATTCCGTTACAAACAATTCAGACTAAATGTACTCTTTGATGCGCAGGTAGGTGGAGTAGCCCATTCTCTGATGAATTATAAAATGGTTGAGCAGGGAAAATTAACAAGTACTATACCTGGCAGGTACAACGGAATTATTGGCGAAGGGGTTATACAAAATCCCGACGGCACATTCCGTAAAAATGACGTACTCACTTTTGATGTTGATGAGTATTACCGCTCGCATATGGGAGCTGACAACGCGGAAGGCAGCGCTTTCAGTACAGATTTTATCAAGTTCAGAGAAGCAAGATTCGATTATACAATCACCCCAAAACTGGCTAAGAGACTTGGCTTACAAAAAGCAAGTATTGGTGTGTATGGTCGTAATTTATTTATATGGTCTCCATGGCCAATGTTTGACCCGGAATTCGGAACACTTAGTGGAACTGACATTGTTCAGGGGTTTGAAACTGCTCAATTTCCATCTACCAGAACTTTCGGTTTTAACTTAATCATAGGAATTTAAAATGTTGACAATGAAAAATAAAATATTAAAAAGAATGGGTATTGCTTTTTTGCTACCTTTTCTGATGGTATCCTGTAAAAACAATTTTGAAGAAATTAATACAGATCCTGTTAATACTCCAAATGCGCTTCCCGAGCAACTATTAGCCCCTGCGTTAGTAAGCACCCTAAACGCAAATATGATACGTAACCGTAATTTTAACAATGAACTTATGCAAGTTACAGTAAGTATTAGTGATGGTGATGCAACTGTTTTCAGATATGAATTCCGGAGAACATTCTCAGACTACCTTTGGAATAGCTGGTATTTACAACTAACAAACTTCAAAGATCTGTATGCACAGGCCAGCAACCCTTTGACATTAAATAAATCCTATCAGGGGATTTCATTAATATGCCAGTCATGGATATACTCTATGCTTACAGATACATATGGAGACGTACCTTATTTTGAATCTAATAAAGCAAAAGAAGGTATCAGAGAACCTAAATTTGACACTCAAAAAGACATCTATAGCGACATTTTTTCTAAACTGGAAGAAGCCAATACGCTCTTGTCATCCAATGCAGCAATTTCAGCAAACAGCGACCCTGTCTTTAATGGCAACGTAAGCAAATGGCGTAAATTTGGAAATTCATTATACCTGAGACTATTATTAAGAGTATCCGGCAAAGTTGAAGTTTCTGATGACGCAGTTGCTAAAATAAAAGAGATAGTAGACACAAAGTCATCAACTTATCCGGTAATGGCAAGCAATGATGATTCCGCTATATTAAGATGGACCGGAATAGCACCGTACACATCCCCTTATATAGGTATCAGAGAGCAGGATTTTAGATCACCTGCAATTGCCAGCTTTTTTATTGATAACCTGGTTTATTGGAAAGACCCAAGAATTGATATCAGTACTTTTGGGAGAGATGGCGTAAACAGATGGGGAATATCACAGGGATCGAGCGGATTCGCCGGCGTACCAAGTGGCTATCTTCCGGGAGCCGGAGTTACCAAACAATCTGCTTTCTACTCTATGGCCTCTGTCGTAAGCAATAAACCTGCACAAACACTTCAAACTGATCCGCTGACAGGGAATATCATGAACTATGCCGAGTTACAGTTTATTCTGGCAGAAGCAGCAGCCAGAGGTTGGGTTAGTAAATCGGCAGAGACCTGTTACTATACCGGTATATTAAACAGCATTACCCTATGGTTACCCAACTGGCCTAATGCTACGGCAACATCAACCGCTCCTTCTGGCGTAAAGATTACCGATGCAGCATTTACCAACTATATCTCGACAGCAGAACTGGGTTGGGACGAGAATTTACCTCTAGATGCACCACGTCCCCAAAACAGCAAACTGGAAAAAATTCACCGTCAAAAGTATTATACCATGTTCCTTACAGATTTACAGCAGTGGTTTGAATATCGTCGAACAGGGCATCCACAAATAGAAATAGGTCCGGGATTAAGAAATAATGGCGAAATGCCTTCAAGGATGACTTATCCGGTTTACGTAGAATCGGCAAATCCTACCAATTATAAGGCCGCCGTTTCCGTACAGGGTCCAGATCAGATAAATACCAAAGTCTGGTGGCAAATTCCCAATTAATTATCACGAATATTTTAAAATAAAGAGATGAAAAAGATTACAAATTTTTATTTCCCATTCTTTATAGCCGCTATCTTATTTTTGATAGCCTGTGAAAAAAGTAATTACCCTGGTGCAAAGGTAAGCCCAATAATACCTATATACGATCTTAGAAATCTTTATAAAGGCCAAGATGTAACGCTTTCTCCAGACAACATGTTCGGAGCCGAAAAAATAGCCGGTGTTGTAGTGTCTGACCACTCCGGAGGTAATATGCCTGCTGGCTTATTAGTACTGCAAGACAAAAGACGTTTACAACAACTACGTGGAATATCGGTATCTGTAGGTGATGCTGCTTCCAATTATGTACCGGGAGATTCTATCATAATAGACGTCGTGGGTGGTATTCTGAAACGTGAAAATGGATTATTGCAATTAAAAAACATCACACCAGAAAAAATAGTAAAAATAGCGTCCGCAAGATCAATTCCATCCAACAGAGTCCCAAGCAGTTATATACTTGCCGATCCGGATAAATATGAAAGCACATTGGTAGCCATTGTAAAAGGAGGATTCGATCCGTTACCTTTACCTTCTGACATACTTTCGGGTGAAAAGCCTCTAAATGATGGTTTCGACAATATTACGTTACACACAGAACCAACTGCTAGTTTTGCCAATAAAAATAATTTACCTATTGTTGGTAATTTCTTCGGAATCATATTTTCCTCAATAGACCAAAATGGGAATAGAGTTCCCAAACACTACCTTCGCACAGAACAAGATGTGGTTTCTTTAAGTTCCGTCATAGAAATTACGCCTATAATCATTACAGGGTATATGCCGGATGTTTTAGGAGGTGACGGAAATTATGAGTATATGCAGTTTATGGCCACAAAGGATATAGATTTTTCAGTCACTCCTTTTGCTGTAGTAAC
The DNA here is from genome assembly GCF_040392825.1 of Pseudopedobacter sp. NCBI lineage: Bacteria > Pseudomonadati > Bacteroidota > Sphingobacteriia > Sphingobacteriales > Sphingobacteriaceae > Pseudopedobacter > Pseudopedobacter sp. Next base: position 4,777 of record NZ_JBEBVH010000061.1, on the reverse strand, counting down.
AACTAACAATGCAGGAGCTACTAATCCTACCGGCTACCCTTCTGACGGATGGGCAACCGGTTCAAAAGCGGCTTCCGGAAATGCCAGAACTTTTAAATTTAACCTTACATCCGGAACCGTTTCAAAAGGTGAGTTTTTCTATGTTGGTGGATCATCAAAAATGATTAACGGTTCAAGTTCAACGTCAATAGCCTCAGCTAAATGGATAAGATCTTTTAATTATACGACTACTAATGGAGATGGTTTTGGATTGAAAACGGAAGGATTATTTGCCAATAGCGGAAATGCGTCAGGCTTTGCTATATTTGAAGGTACAACAGTAAACAAAGATACCAAGCCTATTGATGTAATCTTTATAAAAAATGGAGGCCAATTATATACTCCGGGACCACCAGAAGCTGGTTATCGTATTGCTAATACAGATTTTTACGATGTGATTGACCCTATTTCACTTAAGCCACAACCATTTTACAATATGGGTACCAACACCATAAATTTCAACTATCCTCCAGATCAGGGTTATTTCATGAAACTCGGAGGAACCTATAATCCACGATTAGGAAAATGGGTAAAAGCCAGAACACAAAGTATGATACTGCTAACAAAACAATCGCTCCTAACCGACCTTGAACAACCCTCTCAGGTAAATATAATTTCAAATGGTACTGTGATTAGAACAGAAACTATTCCGGTAACAACCCTTAAAGATTAAAATAATATCGTATAAATAAGATGAGAACAGTCAAATTAATTACTTTATGCCTACTTGGTTTCGTTGCTAACTCCTACGCACAAACCAGTGTAAAAGGTTATGTTTATGAAGACACCAATAAAAACGGCAAACACGATAAAAATGAAAAGGGAATTGCTTCGGTTTCTGTAACCAACGGACGGGAAGTGGTTCTTACTAATCAAAAGGGTTACTATGAACTGCCAGGAAATAATGACCAGATTATATCCGTTATTAAACCTTCGGGCTATAAAATCGCTAAAAATGCAGATAACCTGCCTCAGTTTTTTTATATACATAAACCCAATGGTTCGCCAAACCTGAAATACAAAGGTGTGGCACCAACAGGAAAATTGCCGGCAAGCGTAGATTTCCTGCTTGAGCCGGTAACAGAACCAGATAATTTTAAAATTCTGGTATTTGGTGATCCGCAGGCATACAATATGGACGAGATAGGTTATTTCACTAACGGAGTGGTAAAAGAACTGGAAGGCATTAAAGATATTGCTTTCGGTATAAGTATGGGAGATTTAGTGGGTAACGACCCCGATCTTTTTAATCCATACATACAGGCTACCAAGAAAATTGGTTTACCCTGGTATAACCTGATGGGGAACCACGACATGAATTTTGATGCACAGGCAGATTCACTTTCAGATGAATCTTACGAAGCACATTTCGGACCTGCCAATTATGCCTTCAATTATGGAAAAGTACATTTTATTGTATTAGATGACATATTGTATCCCGATCCCCGTGGCAAGAGCAAATATTGGGGCGGTCTTAGAAAAGACCAAATGGAGTTTGTTGCAAATGATCTCAAATTCGTACCTAGGGATAAATTGGTTGTACTGGCTTTTCATATTCCTTTTAGTAAAGAGGGCGAACCGGAACATTTCAGAAAATCAGACAGACAACAAATATTCAATTTACTGGGCGATTTTCCTTATACACTGTCCTTATCTGCCCATACACATAATCAATGGCAAAATTTCTTCAGTAGCGCTGATGGCTGGAAACAAGAAAAACCACACCATCATTACAACGTAGGCACTACATCCGGAAACTGGTATTCAGGAGAACTGGATAATAACGGTATACCTGTATCAACCATGAGCGACGGTACACCTAAAGGTTACGCTTTTATATCCTTTACAGGTAACCAATATAGAGCGAATTACAAAGTTGCGGGTAAACCAGAGAGTTATCAGATAGAAATATCTGCTCCTAAAGTTATAGAATACGGAAAGAAAACTTCAGCATCTATATATGCGAACTTTTTTATGGGCAATACAAAAGATGAGGTACTCATGAGAGTTGATAACGGAAAATGGAAAAAGATGGAAAATGTTCTGGAAGCAGATCCGGCATTTTTACATCTGCAATACCGTTGGGATTATAATGATGAGCTACTATCGGGCAAAAGACCCGGACAAGCCAATGATTGCCGCCATCTGTGGAAAGCCAGCATCCCTCATAAACTGGAACCTGGCGAACATACTATTGAAGTGAAGGCTACTGATATGTATGGACAAACCTTTACACAGAAAAAAACTTACAGAATAGTGAAAAGATAATGATATGTTATCTGAAATAAAAAAGACTAAGTCCAAAAAATCGAGACTTAGTCTTTTTTATAAATGTTAAATGCTTAATTTTTAATGTTGAATGAATGGTCCTACTAAATACTAACCATAAGCTGAAGGCTAAAAGCTGAAAGCAAGGTACACTGCCAAACCAAAATATTTCTCGATCAGGATCAGCACTAACAACGGACAACGAACCAACTAACAACTAAACTAAAAAACTTCTTTCGCCAGTTCTTTTCTGATTCTGCTTAAAGAAGTATCCGTAACACCTAAATAGCTGGCAATGTATTTCAAAGGAGATTGCAGTAATATTTGGGGATGCTGACTTTGCAATCTTTTATACCGCTCGGCTGCTGAATCGGTAATCATAGAAATGGTACGTTGTTTTAGCTGAAATAAACTCTCCGACATCCAGGCCCGTCCCCATTCGTTTAACCCCTTGATAGCATGATATAGCACCTGAAATTTCTCGAGATCAAAAGCATAACATTCGCAATCTGTTAACGCCTGAAAGTATTCTACCGTAGGAATTTGGTGAAACAGAGATACAACATCAATAGCTATTTCATTCCTGCCAATGAAGCCTGTAGTAATATCATTTCCATCATAGTCATACACGTAAGAACGTATCAAACCATTTTCTACACAGAAATAAGCATTGGCTATCTGCCCCTTTTTCAATAAAAAATCGCCCTTACTGACCGTAACCTTACGATGTGCGTCAAAAATTTCACGAAGATTTTCATCACTTAATAAGGGATGTTGGTATAAGTTTTTCAAGGATTGCATGATGTCGATTTATATAAGCACAAAATAAATAAAAATATTGTTTTTGAGGCAGGGTAATCAATACGATTGTAGCTACCTGATGGAATTCTCTTGGTACGGAAAATTCACCAACATCGTTTCTCAAACAGACATGTGATAGTGTCTCCTTAGAGCAACATCTTTGCAGACATTGTTCAAAAATTTAAATAGCAGGTACTGACTTAACAATTTCCCTACTTCGTTTCTAAAGGTGATATCTAATACATCCCTTTTAACATGACGTTCTTTCGGAGACCTTGTTCAGAAAATAACTTTAAAGTAAAACAAGGACAGACCAACAACGAAAAACAAAAAATGAAGAACAGGTTGTGCAGTAAGACCAACTCCGTGATGAAAATTAACCAATTCAGCTAATGATTAAGAGGCTCTTTTTCCTTACCAGCAGTAACATACACCGTTGGACTTATCCCTACATGTTTCTTAAAAACCGAAAAAAAGGAGCTTCTTGATTTAAAACCAGCTTCTTTGCCCAAAGCTTCCAATTTAAGGTGTTGCCACTCTATTTTATTTTTTAACCGTTCCTGAATATAGGCAACCCTGTAAGTATTAATAAAATCGTTGAAATTCTTACCACTTTTTTTATTAATGAGTTCTGATAAACGATGTGGCGATTTTCCTAACATAAGAGCCAATCCTTTCAAGGTCAACGAATTTTGAAGGTATACTTTATCTTTTCCCAGATATTGTAGCAGTTGTCTATAATCTTCTTCTATACTGGCATCTTTCTGAAGCTGCCTTTCTTCTTCTTTAATGATATTTTCTAAGGTTGATGCTTTCATCCCCAGATAAGAAGCCACTACCGCTACCGGAGCAGCAGCCACATAATCTGGCTGTGAATTTTTATAATATACATATTTCTCCTGCGCAGTCCCCATCCTTACTACACTTGCCCGATTCTGTGCTCCCTGAAAATGGCGTTCAAACATCTTTCGCATAATAATATTACTCTCGGGGTATAGCTCGTACCAACGCTGCATATATTTCACATCTATAGCTACCAGGATAGTTTCGGTATAAGCATACATACGTTCGGCTGATGGAGCCATACCATATAATCCCGAAACAGAAGTTGCACAATCTCCGGGTTTACTGAACCACGTGGTTATTGTCTTACCGTTTCTGCTACTTTCACAAATAAGTAAACCCTGACACACCATATAAAGGGCATTGCAATAATCTCCTTGTTTTAACAACACCTCACCACTTTTTAGCGTCAATATATAGGTATATTGTCGTATTTCTTCTTGTAATGCCTCACTTATAGGATGCAACTGTGCAAAATGTTGCATCACCTGATTCATGAGTAGTTCTTTTAACTTTTCAGCTGAATAGTCCATATGTTTAGGAAGTACTGTAAAACTAATCATTAGCACTTAAATATCAAGAACTTCTAACAGACATTTTTGATATTCTGGTTAAACACCCCGAGTCCAATGATGATCTGATGGACTGCATTGCTCTGAATAATATCAAAAACAAAGAGCCAGACACAAAAAACATGTCCGGCTCTTTATATCAACAGGAATTTGGACCAACTCTTATTTTCTACTCCCAAATCGGTATCCCACCACCACATCAAATATACCTCCACTAAAGCCACGCACTGTCTTCGCTTCTGAGCTGTAAAGTG
>NZ_JBEBVH010000060.1:0-17625 GCF_040392825.1 Pseudopedobacter sp. | reverse complement strand
CCTTTTTGTTTTAACATTTTTTTAGGAAACTGACCAAAAATAATGTGCCATAGAATTTCAGTCAATTGGGCAATATCAACAAGGGAAACGGCAGGTTAAAGAAGATAAACCAACCAATATGGAAATATTCAGAAATTTATTCGAAAGAACGGAGAAACCAAACGCACTTAGAGAAAACTCATTAGCATTGTGGTCACGTCGTATCAACCATGAACATCCGTCTGGCGTATAAATTAAAAGATAAAACGGTCGTTGTTTTTCAATGCCGCTATCATTATTAACAAAGTAAAGTCGGTGATTACTGAATAGGTTAATGGCTTATTCCAGAACCTCCTTAAGTTTCTCTTCCAATGCTAATCCTCTCAAATTTTTTGCGATAATCTTTCCTTCCTTATCCAATAAATAGTTTTTAGGAATAGCATCAATACCATATTGAGCAGCAATCTTCTGTGTGGTATCTAATAATTGTGCCCAAAGTAGACCGTCTGTTTTAATGGCCTTTTTCCAGGCATCGGCACTTTGATCTATAGAAACACCCAAAATTGTAAAACCTTTGTCTTTGTATTTTTCGTAGGCATTTACCAGATGGGGGTTTTCCTGTCTGCAAGGCATACACCAGGAAGCCCAAAAGTCTACCAAAACATATTGGCCTTTAAACGAAGAAAGTTTTAAAGGTATTCCTTCCGGCGTTTTCTCTTCAAAGTCAGAAGCAACCACACCAATTCCTGTTACCTTTCCTTGTTCAATTCTTTGCTTTACCATTTTACCAAACACGTTAGATTTAAGGTTTTCAGATAAAGCATTGTACAATGCCTCAATCTCCGGTACATTCATTTCGTCATTAGCCAGGTCGCTGTTTAGGTAATAAAGACTAATAAAGGATTGCGGATGGTTGGCCACAAATTTTTTGATGATACTTTGTCTTTCTTCCATAAGGGTACTATAGCGTTTCTGAAACGAAAGCAATACTTGCTGATCTGCTTTCTTTGCATCAGATAAACCTGCAAATTCCATATTCAAAGCTCCCAGCTTATCATTAATTGCTTTTGTGCCTGATTCAAATGCTGCATTGTCGTCAAAGATCTTCAAACCTTTTACACTAGCTCTGGCTATAGAATCTTTAGCTTGTAATGTTGCCTGACCTGGCTCTATAAAAAAGCGGTATACGTCTTTAGGTTCCTGACTTTTTAGAGAGTTACCCTTATGATCGAGCAATAAGATTGCAATACTGGGTTTGCTTAATGGAATATCCAAGTGGAACTGGCCGTTTTGTATAATGGCAGAATCTATTTTTTCGCCCTGATCTTGTAGGTGTACCAAGTATATTTTCTTGTTGTTATTCTTTGCATCTACCTGGCCTTTAAGGCTAAATTTTTCTTGAGCAAAAAGTAAGCTGGGGCTTAGTAAAAGTGCTAAAAGTATTTTCTTCATTGCTTTATTAAATCAGTTTTTGATAAGTTCTCCACCATAAGTCAGGCATCTCTCCACTAACGGCTAATTTATAATCTTCGTATAGACAAGGGATAAAATGGAAACGTTCGTTTTTAGAGCCGGCGGAAGGATATGGAACCTGCATCCACCATCTGTCGGTCTTTTTGCTTTTTACAAAAATAAGTTCATGTTCATTATTTTGCAGAGCAGTCTTATAAACAATATAATCGGATTTTGGATTCATTGGGAAATCTTTTTTACGGTTATAGAAGCCATCCATAAAGCACCATATCATTTGAGCGACGAGCATAGCTGTTTGACCATTTTGATCGCAGGCCGGGTTAAATTCATAAAAACCTATAGAACTTAATTTATCACTATAACCCGCATAACGACAAATCTGACAGGCTTCTTCTCCATAAAAACCATTTGGCATAGCATTCATATTGGCTATAGCATCTGCAGATCTGATGCTTCCGATATCAAAGCTGATCATATCTGCATTTCTTATACTGGGTTCCGCTAAATAAATAGCTCCGCTAACTTCCCCAAGTCTTAGTGTATCGAAGAATAATTTCTCCATAACCCTTAGGCTGTCCTGACTAACAAAATACGTTTGATAACCTAAATTACTAAAGTTGAACAGATAGTTAGGTTGATGAAGGAAAATACGGTTCAGATAAGATTCAGAATCGGTTTGAACACTTCCGTCGTCATAAATTTCATTCATATCAAAATGGGAATCCACTACCAACAGGTCAACTTTCTTTTCCAGACTTTCATATCCCATATATTGTCCGTATGTAATATCCTGGCTTCCGCCGATAATCACAGGCAAAATACCTTGTTTAATCAATTCAGATACGACATTTTTAACTGCAATATAGGTGTCAGATAACTGATGGCCGGGTAAGATATTACCCAAGTCTGCAATTTTCGATTTAAAAACGCCTTCATGGAGTGTATATAGCTTCTCCCGTATATAATCAGGGCCTAATGCACAGCCATTATTATTTGTACTTCCTCTGTCGTCTGCCACACCAATAATAGCAATATCAAATTCCTTAGAAGACAGATCTGGAAACTCTGTAGTATAAGTTTTTATTTTTGATCCTAGCTGACTGTTTAAATAGCCGTTTTTAGGGCTTATTTTATCTGCGTGTATAGGATTAAAGAAATCTGCTAAAGACATGTATAATAAAGTCTAAATTCAAAAGTTAAAAATCAAAAACACAAAGTGCACTAGTTATTTGTGTTAAAGAAATAGTAAAATCTAATTGCTCAATATAAAAACAAAAAACAGACTTATAGAAAATCAAGAAGGAATTATATTTTGATTACTCTACTAAAAGACCTGAATTTTGCAATTCATCAAATATCCGATTTTTCTCCAAAATAGCTATCGAATGTAAAAGTTGTTATGAATTTTTAACTATTTGCGTTACTTTGCTTTTAAATTACGACTTTATGATTCTAGTTACCGGGGCAACAGGTTTTTTGGGAGCGGAGCTAACACGTCAACTTATAACCAAAGGGTACAGCGTTAGATGTACTAAAAGAGAAAATTCTAATATTCCGGATATTTTGTTGCCTTTGTCCGGGAGTATAGAGTGGGTAGATGCGGATATCCTTGATCTGGCGAATCTGGAACAGGCAATAGAAGGCATACAACAGGTTTATCATTGTGCAGCAATGGTTTCTTTCAATAGAAAAAATGAAGATTTGCTAAATGAGATTAATGTTGAAGGCACAGCTAATATTGTGAATCTATGCCTCGAAAGAGATATCAGATTGGTTCACGTTAGTTCAGTAGCCGCAATAGGTAATCCAAAAGCGAATGAAGCAGCCAGCGAAAAGAATGTTTGGGATGCTTATGACAAAAATGGAGTCTATGCTATTTCTAAATATCGGGGCGAAATGGAAGTATGGAGAGGGATTGAGGAAGGTTTAAATGCCGTTATTGTAAATCCATCTGTTATTATTGGTGAAAATATAGGAAAAAGCGGGAGTGGGCAAATCTTCAATCTGGTATCAAAAGGCCTTAAATATTATACTAACGGAAAAATTGGTTTAGTTGATGTAAAGGACGTAGCCGGGGCAATGATTGCCCTAATGGAGAGCAATATAAGAGGAGAACGATATATCGTCAATGCCGAAAATTATACTTATCAACGGTTTTTCCATGAAATATTGGTAGCTAATGAAATGCAGATAAAACAAAAAGAAATTGCTAAATGGAAACTGATATTGGCTGCGAAAGTAAGTGTAATTGGCGATATGCTTTTGAGCAATAGTGCTGGTTTAAGTGCAGATGTGGTAACGGCAGCCTATAATCAGACTGAGTATAGCAATCAAAAAATTATAGATGCTTTAGATTTTGAATTTGAACCAATAAGTGACAGTATTGTTAATACGGTAAGAAATTTGAAAGGATAATTATATTAATAATGTCCTTTTAAGGAGTATATATTGATAGTGTTTTCTGTTACATCATAAATAATACGATGCTCTTTGTTTATACGTATCGACCATTGTCCGGAAAATTCATATTTTAATGCTTCGGGTTTACCAATTCCCTCATAAGGATGTAAAAGCATATCCGCTAAAAGAGCTTGTATCTTTTTCTGAATAATCTTATCACCTGATTTTTTCCAGAACTCAAAGTCTCTTTTTGCTTTTCCATGAAATATTATTTCCATAGATTGTTAACATCAACTTTGAGTCCCTTCTTTCCTGCTTTTCTTTCGGCAATTGATTTTTTTACTTCTGTAACAAAATCAGGATCGTATGAACTTTTATCGGAACTAATGACTTTTACATTAACTTTTTTGAGCAATTTAATAATAAATTCTTTCTCGTTATCTGGTACTTGTATAGTTAAAGTGGCCATAATTTCTGTGTTTTATACAAATATAGATAATTCATTCTGCAAAATAGTTACCAAAATACTTGTCTGCTAAAAGCGCTTATATCTTTTTCCGAATAATCTTATCAACTGATTTTTTCCAAAACTCAAAGTCTCTTTGATTTTTTCTGAATATACTTTGTCCGAGCAGTGGTTCCCTCAAGAGGCCTCTGATAAAGGAAATTCAACAATCAGAAGATAATAAGATTTAATGGAGATTGTGTCTGATTTGAAATTCGATCCAGTGCAAAGCATTTCTGCAATCCCAATAAGAAAACAGGATAATTCTAATTTCTTCCTTTTTTATTAAATCATTTTATGCAACTTTGGGCTTAAAATTTTTTTAGGTTTTGAATCAGTACTTTATAATAGATTTCGACAGTACTTTCACACAGGTGGAAGCATTAGACGAGTTAGCTAGAATCTCGTTAAAAGATCATCCCGAAAGAGAAGCTATCTACAAAAAAATAGAAGATTTAACTAATCAGGCAATGGAAGGGAAATTGTCTTTCTCGCAAAGTCTGGAAGGTCGTGTGAAATTATTACAGGCTAATAAAAATCACTTAAAAGAACTAGTTAAACACTTAAAAACCAAAGTTTCTTCATCATTTTCCAGAAATAAGAAATTTTTTAAAGATCATTCAGATGAGGTGTTGATTGTTTCTGGCGGTTTCAAGGAGTTTATAACGCCGGTAGTGACACCGTATGGGATAAAGAAAGAAAATATCTATGCAAATACCTTTGTTTTTGACGAAAAAGGGCAGATTATTGGTTACGACAGGTCGAATCCTTTATCTGAAGAGGGCGGGAAAGTAAAACTGTTGCAAAATAATCTGAATCTGCAAGGAGATATTTTTGGAATAGGCGACGGCTATTCTGATTTCCAGCTAAAGGAGTCTGGCCTGATTAAAAAATTCTTCGCTTATACAGAAAATATAGAACGTAAGACCGTTGCGGAAAAGGCTGACCATGTAACTCCCAGTTTCGATGAGTTTTTGTATATCAATCAGTTACCAAGGGCGATTTCTTATCCAAAGAACAGAATTTTATGTCTTTTGGTAGGGAATGTTCCACAAAAAGCTATAGACTTCCTGAAAACAGATGGTTTTTCTATTCGTCATAAAGAAACATTCGAGGAAAAATATGTGAAAGATGTAGGTATGTTGCTTTTGGCTGATGGCGAAAGTGTGTCTGACGAAACTTTAAGAAGAGCGGAAAAATTGAAGACTATCGGTTATTTTGGAAAAGCCAAGGGAAGAATTAATTACGACATTTGTGCCGAGAAAGGAATTGTCGTTTTTGAAAGTGCTAAATCAGCAACCGAGAATAAGAAAATTGTCGCAAGAAGAGTTGCCGATTTTATTAATACGGGAACAACATATAAAAGTTCTAATTTCCCTAATCTGCAATTGCCAAAGATGGATAATGCACACAGACTAATTCATATCCACAAAAATGTGCCAGGTGTAATGTCCGAAATTACAAAGGTCTTTGCCAAGCATAATATCAATATTGTGAGTCAGTTCTTAATGACCACACCAAGAATTGGTTACGTAATTACAGATATCAATAAGCAATATGACAAAGCAGTAATTAAAGAGTTACGGACTGTAGAAAATACCATAAAGTTTAGGATTTTATATTAATTTCCTTAAATTGGAAAAGGCATTTTGGTTAAATCAAAATGCCTTTTTTACTATTAACGCACTACAATCATGAACCAGGAACAACACGAGTTATTACCTATTTTAAATGCAGAAGAACAAAGAGTTTTAGGCAGTTTAATAGAAAAAAGCAGGACGACACCAGACTATTACCCGATGACTTTAAATGCCTTAACTGCTGCATGTAATCAAAAATCGTCCAGAAAACCTGTTGTAGACTATGATGAAGAAACCGTTGTTCTTACTTTAGATTCTTTAAAGAAAAAGAGACTTATCTCTACTGTAACAGGCGGTGGGAGCAGAGTGGTTAAATACAAACATAACTTTGCAATACTTTTTCCGGTTGTTCCATCAGATTTAGCCATTTTGTGTCTGCTGTTGTTAAGGGGGCCACAAACACCGGGAGAATTAAATACAAATTCGGGAAGGTTATATGAGTTTGAGTCTATAGAAGAAGTTATCGGAAATCTGGAAAGATTGTCTTCAGGAGAAATGCCTTACGTTGTTCAATTGCAAAAAAGAGCCGGACAAAAAGAAGCCAGATATGCTCACCTTTTAGGAGGAGAAGTCATAGCCGATGAGGATGATATATTTCAGGAAGAACCGGCAAGAAGAAATGTAAGCGAATTAGAACAAAGGCTTTCTGTAGTAGAACACGAGCTGGCAGAACTTAAAGAATCTTTTAATAAGCTAATGAAGGAATTGATGGGGTAATATTTCTAGTACTTTTTAAATCTTTGTTGTCTGGAAAAAATGGTAGATTATTTGGATTCGTTATAATGTAAAAAATTTGGAGGACTTAGCGTTTTTAATACTGTAAAATGTTGTATTTTTGCACCTATATTCTTGAATAATAAGCCCATGTTAGAGACGCTTGAAATTAAGACAACGAGAACAGAGAACTCTCGTTTATCATCTGTGGATTTTGACAATTTATCGTTTGGAAAGTATTTTTCTGATCACATGCTGGTCGCAGATTACGCAAACGGCAAATGGCAAAGCTGTGAAATTGTTCCTTATGGCAATTTCAGTTTAGATCCGGCGACTTCCGTTTTGCACTACGGACAGTCAATTTTTGAAGGGATTAAAGCTTATAAATTTGCAGATGGAACGGTCAGCATTTTCAGGCCAGACAAAAACTGGGAAAGATTCAACAAATCGGCAGTTAGATTAGAAATGCCTGAAGTTCCTAAAGAAATTTTTCTTGATGGTTTAAAGCAATTATTGGATTTGGACAGAGGTTGGGTGCCTGGTGCTGCGGGAACATCTTTATATATCAGACCGTTTATGTTTGCAACAGAAGTGGCTTTAGGTGTACATCCTTCTGTAGCTTACAAGTTTGTAATTATGACGGGTCCTGTAGGAGCTTATTATAACAAACCATTAAAACTAAAGGTTGAAACTCATTACACCCGTGCAGCAGAGGGAGGTGTAGGATTCTCAAAAAATGCTGGAAATTATGCGCTTTCTTTATATCCAACTAAAATTGCGAATGATGAGGGTTTTGACCAGTTAATGTGGACTGATGCAAAAGAGCATAAGTATATTGAAGAAGCAGGTACAGCCAACTTGGTGTTTAGAATTGGAGATACCATAATTACTCCGCATGGAGATACCATTTTGCATGGAGTAACCAGAAGGACTATTATGGAATTGGCTGAACACTTTGGTTATAAAGCAGAACAAAGAAAAGTTTCTGTTCAGGAGCTTATTGAAGGTATTGAAAATGGAACTGTATTGGAAGCCTTTGCTGCCGGAACAGCTGCTACAATTACCCCAATTTCTACTATTGGGTACGAAGGTAAATTATATGAATTACCTCCGGTTGAAGGAAGAGAGTTTTCAGAGAAGGTGTTGGTATATTTAAACGACTTACGTTACGGACGAATTGCTGATGAGTTTGGCTGGAATTTTTTGGTAAAATAATAAAACAAAATACAAAGAAGAAGCCGATAATGAACTTATCGGCTTCTTTTGTATATACAATTTACTTCTTCTTCGGCTCTTCGTCCAAAGCTCTGTTTACCAAAGTTTCAAATTTGCGATAAAGCTCTTTTTTGTGGATGGCAGGATAAACCTGTGTCATTAAGATTGCAATAGATTTCCTGTTTGGATCTATCCAGAAGGTTGTATTAAATGCTCCTGCCCAGCTTAGTTTTCCTGGTTTTGCACCGTTTTCGGCTCCTTCCGCAGTAGTGATTTCAAGTCCTAATCCGAATTTATTGGCTTTTCCGACTTTAAGATTACCAATCTGATTAACAGTCATGGTATCTATGGTTTCCGGTTTTAATATGGTCTTTCCTGCGTAAGAGCCTTTATTTAATAACATTTGAAGGAATTTGGCATAATCATCAATGTTGGAAACTAAACCAGACCCGCCAGAAAGATAAGTCTTGGCGCCGCTTACAGGATAATTAATGGTGTTTTTACCCTGCACAGGTTCTGTTCTGATTAGTCTGCCTTCCTTAGTTTCGCTGTACATAGTTGCCAGTCTGCGTGTTTTTTGCGGAGGGAGGAAAAAATGAGTATCGTTCATTCCTAATGGCTCAAATATCTTTTTAATAAGTACGGAGTCTAAAGGTTTTCCTGAAGCGACTTCGATAACTCTTCCTAAAACATCGGTATTTAAACCATAATAGAATTTTGAATCCGGTTGAACACCTAAGGGTAAAGTTCCTAATTTTTGCATTACAGAATCAAGTACCAGTTTTTGAGTAGTTGCCAGGTCAGGAATATTGTTCTTATCATAAATCATTTTTAAACGCTTATCCCCAAATCCGTAGCCAATTCCCGAAGTATGCGTCATTAAATTGCGTACAGTAATTTCTTTTTTTGCAGGCACTGTGGTGTATGTCGTGTCGGCTTCATTAAAAGACGCCAAAACCTGTGCATTTTTAAATTGAGGAATGTATTTAGATACCGGATCATCCAGCTTTAATTTGCCCTCTTCTACCAATTGCAAAGCAGCGACAGATACTATAGGCTTTGTCATAGAAGCAATCCTGAATAAATCCATTGGAACCATCAGCACTTTATTTTCTCTATCTTTAAAACCTAATCCTTTATAATAAACAACCTGTCCTTCCTTTGCAACTAATGCTGTTGCACCGGCAGTCCAGTTATTAATAAGTGCCGAGCCTAATAAACTATCTAAACTATGCAGGTTTTCTTCTTTTATGCCTAACCTTTTCAGGTTGCTGGCTGCTACAAGTTTATTATTGACTTTTTCTGAACAAGAATTTAATATAATTGTAGCGGACAGTAGCAAAAGTACATTTGCAAATTTCTTTGTCATATTATTTTTCTTCTTTACGTTTTTGTCTTCTTAACTTTCTTTCTTCTCTTCTTTTCTGCCGTTCTTTAAATTTTTCTGCTGTAGCCTTAATTTCTGCTTCCTTTTCTTTCGTAATGCCAATTGTTTCCTTAAACCCCAAAAATATAACTTTCCACATCACATTGAAAAAAGAAGCATCGTGGGGTCGGCTGTAATATGGGTGAGATATTCGTACCGGTTCATCTTTAGTAGGATTAGATTCGTTAATAACTAGTGCATTAGCTAAAAATGATAATAAGCCCATTTTTCTGAAATTGGTTTTTTCTGATTCTTTTTTCATGAGATTTATTTTTAAATCATCATATAGAATCTTTACTGTTCCGCCTCCGCCCTGTGTATTGGCATTAACTGAAAAACTTAAATTAGTTATTTTTCCGGAAGCGAATGAAATCTTTGCCAATGGCTTTGAAATAGGATTTAGTGCATTTAATTCTAAGTTTTTTATACTTCCATCATATGAAAATGGAGCATTTTTGTCTAATACATTAAATTTAATATGGACGTTCAAATCAGCTCTTCCCAAAAAAGAAGTTTGAAGATAAGCATCTATATGTTTACGTTGGCTAAGCAAAACAGAATCATTTGTTACTCGCAGAATATGACCGTTAAGATTGTAAAAAGTAACAGTGCCTTTAGCTGCGGTATTGGGCATGTATTCCGAATAACGAATATCAATACCTTTTATGGCAACAGTATCGGTATTGACCGACCAGTTGATTCTTTTTAAGGCTACATGCGGGTAGTTTTGCGCTTTATCAATTAGTTTTTTTGGTTTTGCCCGATTGAGAAAAACGGCTAGTTTCCCTCTGTTTAAAGACAATTTCCGGGCGTTTATAGTTCTGTTATCTATCAGGCCATGAAAATCAATATCATCCAGCGAAATACTGTCCAAAACTAAACTATAGCGCTCATTTTGTCTTTCAAAAAGATTTGAAAACTCCATTTCCTTATATCTTGGTAATAATTGGAAGTCTCTTACAACCAGGTTTTTTTGTTCGGTAGATACATTTAGACCGCCTATCTTAATATGATATAAAGAATCTCCGGTAGGATATAAAAAATCACTGAGTTGTACAGCAATATTTTTTGAATGAAAAATCCGTGTAGAATCAAATTGAGATATTGAATCTATCAATATGTCTTTAACATTTATACTTACGCGATTTATCTTGGTTATTTCTGGTGCTTTAAGTGATTTATCAATGTAAGTGAAAGCAATTTCATTTAATATAAGATGGTCTAATTTGGCCGATTTTAGCGTGTTTTTAATTTTTTCGTATGTAGATCTATTGTCGATGCGTTTATTTAATTTATTCTTTAAACGCGTATAAGTGAGTGTGAGTTCAGGTTCTAAAATCTTAATCTCACGAATATCCAACTTTCTGTTCAGATAGACCTTTATTGGTTTGATATTTTTAATATTCAGTTCTTTGATCTTAAGGTTGAAAATATTTTCCGGAGCAATCCCTTGTTTGATCATTTTGAAATAAACGTTGGAATCGGCTTTAATATCAATGTTTTTGAAGTAAACGCTTCCAGTAAATAAGTTCAGATCTATATCTGAAAAATGAACTTTATACAAGCTGTCTGAAACATTGAGCACGGTGTTTTCTATGGTATTAGTGAGGATAGGTTTCCATCTGAAAGCAATAAATAAAACGGCTCCAACAAAAATAAAAGCAATAATAGAAAGTACAATAACCAGTCTTTTTAATTGATGTCTTTTCTTCGGTATAATGTTTTTTATCATGCAGTATAAATATATAAATAAATTAACGTTCAATAATTTGGCCGTAATTATTATTAGAAAATTATTAAAGCTGACAAACTGTCATTTTTTATAGAAAAAGGTTATCTTTGTATCCCAAATTATTAAGATGTTAGATTTAAATATTCCGTCTAAAGAACACGACGAAAGCAGGCAAGGAGAAGCTTTGGTTTTAGAATCGTCTAAAAACCATACAGGAAGGAAGCTTTATGTAGAGAGTTACGGTTGTCAGATGAATTTTTCTGATAGTGAGATTGTCGCGTCTATTCTTTCTGATGCAGGATTTGTAACTACGCCTGATTATACCGAAGCAGATGTAGTATTTATTAATACCTGTTCTATTCGGGAGAATGCAGAAGTAAGGGTTAGGAATAGACTGAAACAGTTTGGTGCTTCTAAAGTTAAAAAGCCAGATATGCTTATTGGTGTATTAGGATGTATGGCAGAACGCTTGAAGTCTAAATTCCTGGAGGAAGAAAAAATTGTTGACTTAGTAGTTGGACCGGACGCTTATCGTGACTTACCAAATTTGATTGGAAAAGTAGATGAAGGTAATAAGGCAGTTAATGTTTTACTTTCCAGAGAAGAAACTTATGCCGATATAAATCCGGTGAGATTGAACTCTAACGGAATTACTGCATTTATCTCTATCATGAGAGGTTGTGATAATATGTGTTCTTTCTGTGTAGTGCCGTTTACCAGAGGTAGAGAGCGTAGTCGCGATCCGTATTCTGTTGTAAAAGAAGCTCAGGATCTATTCGATGCAGGCTATAGAGAAGTTACGCTTTTGGGACAAAACGTAGATTCTTACAAGTGGAAATCGGGCGAAGAAGAAAGTGCGGAAAGCGTAAATTTTGCGCAGCTTCTAGAAAAAGTCGCTTTGGTGAGTCCGGAATTAAGAGTGAGATTCTCCACCTCTCATCCAAAAGATATTACAGATGAAGTACTTTATACCATGGCAAAGTACGAGAACATCTGTAAATATATCCATTTACCGGTTCAATCTGGAAATTCCCGAATATTGGAAGTGATGAACAGGACTTATGACAGGGCGTGGTATATGGAGAAAATCAATGCTATAAGAAGAATATTGCCAGAGTGTGCAATTTCTACAGATATTATAACCGGTTTCTGTACAGAAACAGAAGAAGAGCACCAGGAAACATTAAGTATGCAGGAGTTTGTGAAATATGATTTCGCTTATATGTTCTCTTATTCGGAAAGACCAGGAACACCTGCTGCTAAAAAGTTTGAAGATGATGTGCCTGAAGCTGTTAAAAAGCGAAGATTGGAAGAAGTAATCGCACTTCAGCAGCAACATGGCTATTACAGGTTACAACAACATATAGGCAAAGTGGAAAAAGTGCTGATAGAAGGATTTTCCAAAAAATCTAAAGAAGATTACTGCGGAAGAAACGATCAAAACTGTATGGTGGTATTCCCCGTATCCGAAACCTACAAACCTGGAGAATATGTTAACGTTTTGATTGAAAGAGGAACCAGTGCTACACTAATTGGCAAAGTTGTTTAATCAGATAGATGTGAGATATGAGTATTGAGTAATGAGACACCTGTATGTTGGACTCTATACGCAATACTCACTTCTCAATACTCAAAAGAAATGGATGTACAGGATATAAAACAAAGGTTCGGCATTATAGGTAACTCTATATTGTTAAATAGAGCTATAGATATTGCCAGACAGGTTGCTCCAACAGATATTACAGTTTTAATTACAGGAGAAAGTGGTTCGGGAAAGGAAGTATTTTCACATATCATCCATCAATTAAGTGCCCGTAAGCATGGGCCGTTTATTGCGGTAAACTGTGGGGCTATTCCAGAAGGGACTATAGATTCTGAGCTTTTCGGCCACGAAAAAGGTTCTTTTACCGGAGCACATGAAGCCAGAAAGGGTTACTTTGAAGTAGTAAACGGTGGCACTATTTTTTTAGATGAAGTAGGAGAGTTGCCTTTGGGTACACAGGCAAGATTGTTGCGTGTTTTAGAATCCGGCGAATATATACGTGTAGGCTCTTCCAAAGTGCAAAAAACAAATGTAAGAGTTATTGCTGCTACAAACGTAGATATGTATGAGGCTGTAAAAGCCGGCAAATTCAGGGAGGATCTTTATTACCGTTTAAATACCGTCCCTTTAAAAATACCACCTTTAAGAGAGAGAAAAGAAGACATCTATTTGTTGTTCCGAAAATTTGTTGCAGATTTTACAGATAAATATCGTTCACCTAATGTGACCTTGTCTCCCGATGCTATAGAAATTCTTACAAATTATTCCTGGCCGGGTAATGTTAGGCAGTTGAAGAATATAGCTGAGCAGATTTCTGTATTGGAAAAAGAAAGATATGTAACCGGTCCAACTTTATTACAGTATATTCCGGTAGAAAACGCTGGAACTTCCTTACCTATGATGATCGGGTCTTCGAAGAAAGAAGACTTTTCAGAAAGAGATCTTTTATATAAGGTACTTTTCGATATGAAAAAGGATATGATAGAGCTGAAGAAGCTGGTTGCAGAAATTATAAACAATGGAGGCAATGTTTCTGCTTTTGCTGAAAATAATCCTCATATCCTGAATACATTATATGATAACGATAGAGATATCCATCATCATATGTCAGATAATAATACATCTTTAACTATACAGCCACCTCTTTCAAGAAATGACGATTACAGAATAGCCGATACAGAAGCCGAGGAAGTAGAAGAATCTCTGTCTTTGGTAGATAAGGAAGCAGACATGATTAAAAAAGCTCTGAAGAAACATAAAGGCAAAAGAAAATCTGCTGCGGAAGAGCTGGGCATATCTGAACGTACCCTGTATAGAAAAATTAAGGAACTAAATCTCAGCTAATGAAGAGGAAATTTGCTTTATACTTATTATTGCCTTTGTTGTTTGCAGTTAAAGGTTGTGGGATTTATTCTTTTACGGGAGGGTCAATTTCAGCAGGAATGAAAACGGTATCGGTGTCACTTTTTGAAAATGTAGCACCCCTGGTTGTTCCTACTTTAAGCCAGGCTTTTACCGAATCATTAAAAGAGCGTATCAGAAATCAGACTTCCTTAAGTTTTATCAGAACAGAAGGAGATGCACATTTTGAAGGTAAAATTACCAGTTATACTATTCAGCCTGTTTCTATTCAGGGAGGTAATATGCCTACTGCAGAACAAAACAGGTTGTCTATAACCGTACAGGTAAAGTATGTAAATGCCATAGAACCAGATAAAAGTTTCGACCAGAGTTTTACCAGATATAAAGATTTCTCATCTTCTACTTCGTTTGCCAGTGTAGAGCAATCATTAATAAAAGATATAAATCAGCAACTAACAGAAGACATTTATAACAGAGCTTTTGCTAATTGGTAGTGTTTTATTAATTTCACAAGTCATAACAATAAGAGTGCAGCAAGAAGAGTTAAAAAATATAGAGGAGCCAGCTTTAAAAAGTCTTTTCGATTTAGAAGAGTTGGAAGAAAAGGATCTGGGAAAAATGGTAGCTTTAAAAAACGCCTATCCATATTGCCAGGCTTTTTATCTGCTGGCAGCCAGATGTGCTATAGGGACCTCTTCTTATGAAAAGCATTTGGCAGAAGCTGCTGCAATTGTACCCTCCAGAAACGTACTGTATGATGTGATTTTTAATCCGGAGGACTTTAGAACTTTAGATTTAAAAGGAGCAGAAACGGTAGAAGACATACAAGAAGAAGTTTTTGAAGAAATAGCTCCTCACTTAGAACCCGAGATTGTTCTTACTGCCGAAAAATCAAATGCTTTGTCAGAATCTGAAATCAATTTGGAGGAGATCACTTATGAATTGCCAATTGAAGCAGAAGAAATAGATTCAAAAAAGGAAATTCAGGAAGAAATTGTAAAACCTTTAACTGCCGAAGCTCCATATATTGAAACTTTAGGCGACGAATTTTTAAGAGAAGAAATAAGCCAAGAATTTGAAGCAGAAGGTAAGGAACCCGATGGAGAGCATCTGCCTGCAGTTAAGCAAGGGCACATCTTCAGATATCATGAAGATAGATTGCCTTATACTTTTTTGTGGTGGCTGAATAAGACAAGAAAGCAATACGAAAATATCAGACCGTATGCTGACTATTATTTAGATAATCCTGATCCCGTTCAGCAAGAGAAAGACGAACTCGAGCATCAGATAGTAGAAAATATCTTCCATTTAACTTCTGTTGATGAAGTTGAAGGAAATAAGCAAACGGTACATTTCGACTTCCTTAAAAAAGAACATCAGATTATTGAGCGATTTATAAAAGAGGAACCGCACATCACTGCGCCCAGAGCTGATAAAATTGATACGGAAAACAAGGCAAAGAAAAGTTCGGAAGATCATAACGAATTAGTATCGGAAACCCTGGCTAAAATATATGTAGAACAAATGCTTTATCACAAAGCCTTAGATATTTACAGAAAATTAAGTTTGAAATATCCGGAAAAAAACGCTTACTTTGCCAGCCAGATAAAATATTTAGAGTTAAAGGTTAATTAAAATATATGACGACTTTATTAGTTATACTAGCTATCGTAGTAGCTATCTTATTGGTACTTATTGTATTAGTGCAAAATCCTAAAGGTGGAGGCTTAACTTCAGGTTTTTCTTCATCTAATAATATCATGGGAGTTCAAAGAACTGGAGACTTTTTGGAAAAAGGAAGCTGGGGATTAGCAATTGCATTGTTTGTGTTGGCACTTTTAATTAACCTGAATGCTACGGCACCTGCAGGTAACAGTACTAGTCCTTCTAATTCAAGAATTCAGGAGCAAATTGATAAAACAGCAGTTCCATCTTCATTACCGGCAATGAAAGAAGGAAATACGGCTGATACAACTAAGAAATAATCAAGATTAATTTGTCGAGATATTTAAGCCACCTTTTTGGGTGGCTTTTTTATTTTGGAGGTTTGACTTCTAAATGTCTGGTTGACATATCTGCAGTTTTTCATTAATCACCTTTTTGTTATGTTAAACGAACTAAATTCCTCAAAGTAAACTAAGATGTTGTCTTAAACGATCCTGAAACAACTTTCTGAAAACTGGCTAAGCGAAGTTCGGTATTACCATAAGGTAATAATGAACTCGGGTTATCCGTTTTTGATAATAAATAATCCAGTTTCTGACTTTTCTTTATTGTGAAACCTCGGCTAAATCCCTATTTTGCAGAAATAACATAGCTATGTCAGTAAATTGTCGGTAACAGCTGTCAAGCTGGCACCAACACAGGATGAAATATTTACAGAACGATGCTTGTTTAGTGAAAATCTGTCATAAAATGGCTTTGGCATATTCTATGATATTGAAGGGTAAAACATTTAAAATATAAACTCAAAAAACTTAAAAGAATATAATTATGGCGTTAAACATTAAACCTATCGCAGACAGAGTAGTGGTAGAACCAGCTCCTGCAGAAGAGAAAACAGCTTCGGGAATTTATATCCCAGATACAGCAAAAGAAAAACCTCAAAGCGGTACAGTTGTAGCAGTAGGTAACGGTAAAGTAGACGAACCTTTAACGGTTAAAGTTGGCGACAAAGTGTTGTATGGAAAATATTCTGGAACAGAACTTACCTATGAAGGCAAAGAATATTTAATCATGCGTGAAGCTGATATCTATGCTGTGTTGTAGTATAAGATTTCAGTATTAAGTATCAAGATTTAACAAACTTTATAAATTATAAGTATGCAGGTGTCCTCAATACTTGCTACTAAGTGCTAAATACAAAAAAAGAAATGGCAAAACAAATCAAATATAACGTAGAAGCTAGAGACGCGTTAAAAAACGGTGTTGATAAATTAGCTAATGCAGTAAAAGTAACATTGGGTCCAAAAGGAAGAAACGTAATTATCGATAAGAAATTCGGTTCTCCGGTTGTTACTAAAGACGGTGTTACCGTTGCTAAAGAAATCGAATTAAAAGATGCTTTAGAGAACATGGGTGCACAAATGGTTAAAGAAGTTGCTTCAAAAACTGCAGATATCGCAGGAGATGGTACAACTACGGCGACTGTTTTAGCACAAGCTATTATCACTGCAGGTATTAAAAACGTAGCTGCTGGTGCAAATCCTATGGATTTAAAACGTGGTATTGATAAAGCTGTTGCTGTTGTTGTAGATAACCTACAATCTCAATCTCAAACTGTAGGTGAAGACAATAATAAAATCAAACAAGTTGCTTCTATCTCTGCAAATAACGATGATGTTATTGGTTCTTTAATTGCAGAAGCAATGTCTAAAGTTGGTAAAGACGGTGTTATCACTGTTGAAGAAGCTAAAGGTACAGAGACTGAAGTTAAAACTGTAGAAGGTATGCAGTTTGACAGAGGTTATCTTTCTCCTTACTTCGTAACCAATGCTGATAAAATGGAAGTAGAATTAGAAAACCCTTATATCTTAATCTACGATAAGAAAATCAGCAACATGAAGGAATTGTTGCCAGTATTAGAAAAACAAGTTCAAACTGGTAAACCATTGTTGATTATTGCTGAAGATTTAG
>NZ_JBEBVH010000059.1:0-17819 GCF_040392825.1 Pseudopedobacter sp. | reverse complement strand
AATAGCATCATGAGCGCCAGTTTCCCATTTAAACTGTCTTACAGCTTCTATATAAGGTAAAGATTCAATATCGCCAACAGTTCCACCAAGTTCTGTTATAACAATATCATACTCGCCGCTTTCACCTAAAAGACGCATATTACGTTTAATCTCATCGGTAATATGAGGAATAACCTGGACCGTCTTACCTAAATACTGTCCTTGCCTTTCTTTATTGATTACGTTCTGATATATCCTTCCAGTAGTGATATTATTGGCTTGAGAAGTAGGAACGTTTAAGAAACGTTCATAATGTCCCAAATCTAAATCTGTTTCTGCGCCGTCTTCGGTAACGAAGCACTCACCGTGTTCGTATGGATTTAATGTTCCCGGATCAATATTAATGTAAGGATCGAATTTCTGAATGGTTACACGGTAACCTCTCGCTTGTAAAAGTTTTGCTAATGATGCGGAAATAATACCTTTTCCTAAAGACGATGTAACGCCTCCCGTAACGAAAATATACTTAGTCATGATGGATTTCTATAAGACTCAGCTCATTAAAATTAACACTATAATCAAAATCTGAATCTTTTTGTACGGGGTTCAAAAGTAGAATTTTTTTCTGAAACTAAAAAGTAGAAACGTCTTTTGAGAAGCTAAAAATATCCACAAAGTGTCTAATTACTGTCTTTAAATTACTTATTCGTGATCTGGAGATTTTTGATAGCTGTTTTTTTGACTTAATTTTGAAAAAAAACAGAAAACATGGATCAAACGTTCAAAACTTTATTGCTGCGCTATCAGAACTATTTACTCGAGTTTTTCCAGTTAATTGAAGACAAAGAATTAATTGCAACAAATAATGTTGAAACTGCTCAAAATATTAAAAAGTTTCTGGAGAATTTGCCGGAGATAACGGGAGAGTTTGAACTGGCATTCTCTATATCTAAAACGATTGCAGCACATGTTTCGACCTGGAGCGTAGATATAACAGAAGAAGGATTTAGTTTTAGATCCTTTTCTACAGATGAGAATATTGAAGAAATCGATGAATGGTACCTGCATTACTATAATTCTACTCAGGAATATGAAGGTAATTTGTTCAATGACGGAGATTGGGATTTGTATTTAGAAGAAATTGCCGACCTTGATGAATTTGATGGCAGTAAGTTGAGCGCTGATTTTATTTATAATGTTGCTTAATAACTATTTAGCAAATATCATTTATTGACATTTTAAAATTAAACCTTTCATGTTTTTAATACTCTTAGAGGAAGAAATAACCCTAATAAAATATTGAAATATGAAAAAGTCAATTTTAAAAATTTCCGCTGTTTGCATGATGTTGGCAGCTGTAAGCTCATTGTCATCTGCTCAGGAAAAACCTGAAAGAAAACGCGATGCTTCCAAAAAAATAGAAAGTCAGAATACCAGAGGACCAATACGACCTGGTAGAGGTATGTTCGACATTCCAAATGCTACCGAAGAGCAGAAAGCTCTACTTAAAGAATTAAAAGATAAGCGTGGAGAAAATGAAAAAGCACTAGAAGCTACATATGATGCTAAACAAAAGGAAATTGCAGCAAATACTTCCATGAATTTCCGTGATAAGAGAGCAGCTTTGATGCAAAGCTACACCGAAGAGCAAAAAGGCCTTATTAAAAAGCAATCTGAAGAGTTAAGAGCTACAAGAGAAAAATTATCTAAGACACTTACAGAAGAGCAGAAAACAAGTATGAGACCCGCTGGCCCCAAAGCTAATAACAACAATTAAAATTTTCCATAATACAATAGTTAAAACACCGTTTGGAACAAAAAACAAGCGGTGTTTTTTATTTTATATATATTTTATCTTTTATAGTCTTAATGTAAAGAATTGATTATAGTTCCTATATTTTACTTTTCGCAATTATAAATTTTTGTAAAGCAAAGAGAATAAATGATATAAAAGAGTATTTTTGTGCCGACTAAATAATAAATATGAGTTTAAATGTAATTAAAAAGTCGATTGATTTAGGCGATGGTCGTATTATCGAGATCGAAACTGGAAAATTAGCAAAACAAGCTGATGGATCGGTTGTCGTGAAACAAGGTAATACCATGCTATTGGCTACAGTGGTATCAAATAAAGACGCAAGAGAAGGTGTCGACTTCCTTCCTCTATCAGTAGATTATCAAGAAAAATATGCGGCGAGCGGTCGTATTCCGGGTGGTTTTTTACGTCGTGAGGCAAGATTATCTGACTATGAAGTTTTAATTTCAAGATTAGTTGATAGAGCTTTACGCCCGTTATTTCCAGACGATTATCATGCAGAGACACAGGTGATGATTAGCTTAATCTCTTCTGATGAGAATGTAATGCCAGATGCTTTGGCTGGTTTAGCAGCTTCTGCTGCAATTGCAGTTTCTGATATTCCGTTTAACGGACCAATATCTGAAGTGCGCGTAGCTAAAATTGATGGTAAATTAGTTATCAACCCTCTAAGAACTGATTTGGAAAGAGCAACTTTAGAATTTATAGTTGCAGGTTCCGATAAAGACATCAACATGGTTGAGGGTGAATCTAACGAAATTCAGGAAGCAGAATTAGTAGAAGCGATTCAGTTTGCTCATGAAGCAATTAAAAAACAAATTGCCATTCAAAAAGAATTAACCGTTGAGACGGGCAAAACTGAAAAAAGAACTTATTGTCACGAAAATTCTGATCCGGAATTAAGAGATAAAGTTTATGCTGCTACTTACGATAAAGTTTATGCGGTCGCTAAAGCTCAGCTTCCAAAACACGAAAGATCTGATGCATTTAGTACTATTTATAATGAATTTGAAGAGACTTTAGGAGAGAATTTGGAAGAAAGCGTTGTTTTCTTAGCAAAAAAATACTTCCATGATGTTCAATACGACGCAGTTCGTAACCTATTGTTAAATGAGAATGTTCGTTTAGACGGAAGAAACTCCAAACAAATTCGTCCAATCTGGAGCGAAATAGATTATCTGCCATCTGCACATGGTTCTTCAATTTTTACAAGAGGCGAAACACAGTCTTTAACAACTGTAACTTTAGGTTCTAAAGATGATGAGCAAATGATTGATGGTGCTTTTATTAGCGGTTACAATCGTTTTATGTTACATTATAATTTCCCTGCTTTTTCTACTGGAGAAGCCCGTCCTAACAGAGGAGTTGGAAGAAGAGAAGTTGGCCATGGTAACTTGGCGATGAGGGCTCTTAAAAAAGTATTACCCCCTGACGAACAGAATCCTTATGTTATTCGTGTCGTTTCTGATATATTAGAATCTAATGGTTCGTCGTCTATGGCCACGGTTTGTGCTGGAACATTAGCTTTACTAGACGCAGGTGTGAAAATTTCTTCACCAGTTTCGGGTATAGCCATGGGGTTAATCTCTGATGAAAAAACAGGTAAATACGCAATTTTATCTGATATTTTAGGAGATGAAGACCATTTAGGTGACATGGATTTTAAAGTTACAGGTACTAAAAATGGTATTACTGCTTGTCAGATGGACCTGAAAGTTAATGGTTTATCTTATGAAGTTTTAACCGAAGCTTTAAATCAAGCTAAAGAAGGAAGACTTCACATTTTAGGAGAAATGGCTAAAACCATTTCTGATCCTAGAGAAGACTACAAAGCGCATGCACCAAGAATCGTATCTTTAACTATTGATAAAGAGTTTATTGGCGCTGTGATAGGTCCTGGTGGTAAAATAATTCAGGAAATGCAACGTGAAACAGGTGCTTCAATCTCTATTGAGGAGAAAGACAATAAAGGTTTGGTGCAGGTATTCGCTACAAATAAGGAATCTGTAGATTCTGCTGTGGCTAGAATTAAAGCTATTGCTGCAAAACCAGAAGTTGGCGAAGTTTACGAAGGTAAAGTAAAATCTATTATGCCATTTGGTGCGTTTGTAGAAATTATGCCGGGAAAAGATGGCTTATTACATATCTCGGAAATTGATTGGAAGCGCTACGAATCAATGGATGGATTGTTTAAAGTAGGAGATGAGGTTAGAGTTAAACTATTAGATATAGACAAACAAGGTAAATTAAAACTTTCAAGAAAGGCTTTATTACCAAGACCTCCAAAACCGCAACCGGAAGCTCAGGCTCCTGCAGCGGAAAAAACTACTGAAGGAGAAACTCCTAAAGCAGAATAATTATTCCTTTTTAGAATAAATAAAAGCCGTTTAGATTTTATCTAAGCGGTTTTTTTGTTTTTAATGTTTTTTATTAGATTCCAATAATCAAAAACTCCGTTCTTCTGTTATTAGCTCTACCTTTTATTGTATCATTAATGTCTATTGGAGAATTTTCTCCAAAGCCTCTGGATTTCAACCTCTTTGCATCAATTCCTGCCTCTATTAAGTATCTTTGAACAGATTTAGCCCTGTTTTCAGATAAAAGCAGATTGGCTTTATCATCTCCAATATTGTCTGTATGTCCTTGAATCTCAATAATAATACCCTTGTTATCATTCAAAAAATCAATTAGGACAGCTAATTCTGCTTTGGAATCGTCTTTAATATCATACTTATTGGTGTCAAAGAAGATATTTTTAAGAATCACTTTATTTCCAACAGCTATTTTGTTTAAAGGAATGTCCAGAGAAATAGGTTGCCCATCGGGATATCTTTCTGTAGAAAAGTTTTCTGTATAAAAAAGATAACCATCTTCGAAAACATTAAGACCAAACTTTCTATTGTTAGGTAAAACAGCTAAAAAAGTTCCATCTATTCTGTCGGCGTAAGCACCATATAAGCTATTTGCTGTGCTTAACTCAACAATTTCAACCAAAGCATTTAAAGGTTTTTTGCTAATTGCATCAAAAACTTTTCCCTTAACATAATTGACAGCTTTAGGTTTAATCTTCTGGGGAAGATCGAACGAATAAATATCAAAGCCACCATTTCCTTTATAATTATTGGAAGAGAAAAAAGCTTTCGTTCCTTCAGAATTGATACTCAAACCGCTTTCTTCGCCATAAGTATTAATTGGATAACCGAGATTTTCTGGCAGAGACCAGTTTCCTAAACTATCGCGACGAGAAATAAAAAGATCTTTATTTCCCATTCCAGGCCATCCGTTTGAAGAAAAATAGAGCGTTTCGTTATCAGGATGTATAAAAGGCGACTGTTCGTCGAAAGGGGTATTAATAGTAGAGCCAAGATTTACAGGTTTTTGCCATCTGGCATTTTCGTCCAATGTGCTCATCCAAATATCATAACTTCCCAATCCACCAGGTCGGTCACTTACAAAATATAAGGTTCGCCCATCCGCAGATAAAGACGGTTGCGATTCCCAACCTCCGGTATTAATAGGAGAGCCAAGGTTTATGGGTTTGCTCCAGTTATCGCCTTCTTTTTCAGAAACATAAATATCGCACCTTCCCATACCGTCAGGTCGGTTACATCCGGTAAAGAATAAAAATCTTCCATCAGGGGAGATGCACTGAGCTCCTTCATTATAGTTTGGCGTATTGATATTAGCACTTAAGTATTCTGCCGGTTGCCATTCATTATTCTTTTTAACAGATTTATAAAAATCCTCGTTATTATTTATTTGTCTGGTAAAAATAAGTGTTTCGCCATCAGTAGAAAGAGACGCCATATATTCATGATGTTCGGTATTTATTTGTGGGCTAATATTAAGCGGATGAAAAGAAACCGGATTTTTTATGGCATTCAGGGCAAAATTACAATCATTAAGGTATTTATCTGCCAAAGACAATCTGTCTGGTTTTGGGGTAGCTTTAGTTTTGAATAGATTAAAATGGACGATTGCTTCCTGATAATCTCCGGATTTGAGCTCTACATCTGCTAAATAAAAATAACGCTCTGGAGCAAAATCAGGATTAATAGAAAATGCCTTTCTATAGTTCTCTTTAGCTTTTAAATAGTCCTGTTTAATCCTAAAAATATCGCCTAAAAGATGGTACGCTTCTAAAAAAGCATTCTCGCTCTTCAACGCATCTGAAAGTACTTTCTGAGCCGCATCAAATTCATTAAGTTCTAATAGAGATTGAGCTCCTTCATAAGCTTTTATAGCCGATTTGTTTTTTATTGAATATTGAGTTTGACCGAACCCTGTAAAGGAAATCAGAAGCAAAATACAAATTAAGAATAGCCTCATTAATTTAGAATTTATACTAAAGTATTAATCTTCTAAGGAATATTCAAGTATTTATGTGTTTGCAAAGATATTTCCCATTTGGGATTTTCTTTAACGTAATCTATAATTAAAGGCAACATTTGCTGAGATTTAGACCATTCTGGTTGAAGGTACAATTTACATTTTTCTCCAACCATTTTCGCGTGTTCCTCTGCCCATTCAAAATCGCTCTTATTGAAAACAATAATTTTTAGCTCATCTGCATGTTGAGCAATACTAGGAGCAGGAGCTTTAAATTTCTTTGGCGAAAGACATACCCAATCCCATGTTCCAGAAATTGGATAAGCACCAGAAGTTTCTATAAAAGTTAAGATTCCCTTTTCTTTAAGTTTGTTTGTAAGGTATTCCAGATTATAAAGTAATGGCTCGCCACCTGTAATAACTACCGCTTTACCAGGATATTTACTAGCATTTTCTACTATTTTGTCGGCAGAAGTTAAAGGATGGATCTCTGCATCCCATGACTCTTTTACATCACACCAATGACACCCTACATCACAACCACCCAAACGAATAAAGTAAGCTGCTTTCCCAGTATTAAATCCTTCTCCTTGAATAGTATAGAATTCTTCCATCAAAGGAAGCATTGAACCGTCTTCTGGTATATTATTTCTCAAAATTTAATCTCCGTATCCAAAATTTGTGCAAAGATAACTCATTTCCTGGTAACTATGCAGAATCTGATTAAGCATATGAAATTTTTACTTTTAAATTTTAAAGAAGCTTTTAGACAGAAGTATCTAATAGTTTACCCAGTAATCTGTAATCTGTGCTAAAATCAGCTATCTCCAGGAATTTTACAGATTTAAAATTTTTCGATAATGGATTTATAATTATATTCCCTTCTTCGGGGATAATAGCTGATGGTACGGAAAAAGCTAAAATAGAGTTGTCTTCTAAAATCTGTGCACCCAGCCATTGAGTATATTCAATATCATCTATCCAGGATGGTTTTAGCTTATTTTTATCGATACTAAATATTTGATCTTCTGGTAATTCTATTTTTAGTAATGAAATATTTCGCATATTCTCTGCTACTTTTGCGTGTATAAATTTTTCTAGCAAGGCCAGAGAAATATGTACACTGGTATAAATACAAGGCAGATTTATGGCATTCCAACGCCCTCCAAATAATTTCGCACCTAAGCCACTCTTGTCATCAATGTAATGTTTATGAGCTATACGATAAACAATCATATATATACACCGTAAGCTATTCTGCCGAGTTCGTTGCTAATCAATTTTACACCCCAAAAAGATTTTAAAGATTTAAAATCCAATACATTTCCTAATACATCCTTTGGTTTTATTAGCCATTCTTTTAATAGACTGGAAGTCTTGAAAATTAAAAGCCCAAGCTCACTCATGTTTTTTAACTGCTGCAAATGTTCTGAATATAAGCCCTCAAAAGATTTACCTTCTTTAATGTATCTTTGTAAAGTACGGTCGCTTAAATGAAGTATATCGGCCCATTCTGTTAAACTGAAAGGGATATTTTTTTGAAGCATTTCAAAATCGCTGACTGAAAACTCATTGTCTTTTACACTTTTTGCATAGAGAACCTCGGGTTCTGCAGCAACAAACATTTTTGTGATATTTTCTGGCTGTTTATAATTCAACGATTTCATAGCTTAAATTTTTGAATTTTGTCACCCTAATATATGACTTTTTTCTTGTTTTTCAAATTACTCAAAACTATTTTTCAACAGTGAGGCTCATTTTAAGCTATTTTGTTAACTTCGCTTTTTGCACAAAAAGAAGCAATTGAATTTTACATATTAAGATAAGATATGGCTGAAGAAACAGATAATCAGAGCGAAAACATTGAAGACAGAATAATTCCTATTAATATTGAAGAGGAAATGAAGTCTGCCTATATCGATTATTCGATGTCAGTAATTGTTTCCAGGGCATTACCAGATGTTAGAGACGGTTTAAAACCTGTTCACAGAAGGGTTTTGTACGGAATGCAGGGCTTAGGACTTCAAAGTAGCAAACCGCATAAAAAGTCTGCCCGTGTTGTTGGAGAAGTATTGGGTAAATACCATCCACATGGCGATTCATCGGTATACGATACCATGGTTCGTATGGCACAACCGTGGTCTTTGCGCTATATGCTCATAGACGGACAAGGTAACTTTGGCTCTATTGATGGTGATAGTGCAGCGGCAATGCGTTATACGGAAGCTAGATTGAGAAAAATTGCCGAGGAAATGCTAACAGATATCAATAAAGATACTGTTGATTTTCGTCTAAATTTTGACGATTCACTTGAAGAACCAACGGTTTTGCCTGCAAGAATTCCGAATTTATTAGTAAATGGTTCTTCCGGTATTGCTGTAGGTATGGCAACCAATATAGCACCGCATAACCTGACAGAGGTTATTGATGCGACGATTGCTTATATCGACGATAAGGAAATTACGGTTCAAGAGTTGATGAAACATGTAAAAGGACCTGATTTTCCCACGGGTGGTCTTATCTATGGATACGAAGGGGTACGTGAGGCTTTTGAGACAGGAAGAGGCAGAATTGTAATGCGTGGTAAAGCTGAAATAGAAACCCATGCAAATGAAAGAGAAAGAATTATTGTTACTGAAATTCCTTATCAGGTTAACAAAGCTCAGATGATAGAAAGAACAGCTGAGTTAGTTAATGAGAAAAAGATTGAAGGCATTTCTGAAATTAGAGATGAATCTGACAGAGATGGTTTGCGTGTTGTTTATGAAATTAAACGGGATGCAAATGCCGCTATTGTATTGAATAATCTATATAAATACACAGCTCTGCAAACGTCATTTAGTGTCAATAACATTGCTTTGGTTCATGGCCGTCCAATGTTATTAAATCTAAAGGATATGATCTTACATTTCGTAGATCATAGACATGAGGTTGTTGTAAGAAGAACTAAATTTGAATTAGCAGAAGCCGAGAAAAGAGCACATATATTAGAAGGCTTACTGATTGCTTTAGATCATTTAGATGAAGTAATCAGTTTAATTAGAAATTCTTCTACTCCAGACGAAGCAAGGGAAGGGTTGATTGAGAAATTTGGCTTATCAGATATTCAGGCCAGAGCAATCCTTGATATGACACTTCGTCGTTTGACAGGTCTGGAAAGAGATAAAATTAAAGAAGAGTACGCAGAATTAATGAAACAGATTGAATATTTAAAATCTGTTTTGGAAGACGAATCTCTGAGAATGTCTATTATCAAAGATGAGTTGAATGAGGTTAAAGATGCATATGGCGACGACAGAAGAACCGAAATTGTTCATTCTGCAGCCGAATTAATGACTGAAGACTTCATCGAAGACGAAAATGTGGTAATTACTATTTCTCATGAAGGTTATATTAAACGTACACCTTTGACAGAATATCGTACACAGGGTAGAGGAGGTAAGGGATCAA
This sequence comes from Pseudopedobacter sp., assembly GCF_040392825.1. NCBI lineage: Bacteria > Pseudomonadati > Bacteroidota > Sphingobacteriia > Sphingobacteriales > Sphingobacteriaceae > Pseudopedobacter > Pseudopedobacter sp. The sequence continues at coordinate 8,245 of NZ_JBEBVH010000059.1, read as the reverse complement.
TCGGTTCAAATTCAAGAGATGAGGACTTTATTGAGCACATATTTGTAGCTTCTAATCATAACTATTTGTTATTCTTTACAGATAAAGGAAAATGTTACTGGTTAAGAGTTTTCGAGATTCCTGAAGGAAGCAGGACAAGTAAAGGAAGAGCTATTCAGAATATCATTAATATAGATAAAGACGAGAAAATTAAGGCGTATATCAAAGTGGTGAACTTGAAAGATCAGGAATATCTTGAAAACAACTTCATCATCATGTGTACTAAGAAAGGTACTATTAAGAAAACAACCTTAGAGGCTTATAGCCGTCCTCGTTCTAACGGTATTAATGCAATCAATATTAACGAAGGCGATGAACTTTTAGAAGCTAACCTTACCACTGGTAACTCCGAAATTTTAATGGCTTTACGTTCAGGTAGAGCGATAAGATTCAACGAATCTACAGTAAGGCCAATGGGAAGAACAGCAACCGGAGTTAGAGGTGTTTCTTTAGCACATGAAAAAGATGAGGTTGTTGGTATGATTAGTGTTGACTCTCCTGAAAGTACAGTTTTAGTAGTATCTGAAAAAGGATACGGAAAACGTACAGATATTGAAGATTACCGAGTAACCAATAGAGGAGGTAAAGGTGTTAAAACGATCAATATAACAGATAAGACTGGTCAGTTAGTAGCGATTAAGAGTGTGACTGATAATGACGATTTAATGATTATCAATAAATCTGGTATCGTTATCAGAATTGCAATGGATACGCTTCGTGTTATGGGTAGAGCCACCCAGGGGGTTCGATTAATCACGTTGAAAGAAAACGATGAAATAGCATCTGTAACTAAAACAGAAAGAGAAGAGGAGAGTGAATTGGAAGAAAATACTTCTGAAAATGGAGATGCAGAAAATAAGATTGAACCAACTTCTAACGATGGTGATACACAAGAACAAAATTAAATGTTAAAGATAAAAATTAAGAAAATGAAAAAAGCACTATTTGGTATTGTCATGTTCAGTGCAATTTCAGGAGCTGTTTTTGCTCAGAAATCTGAAATTACCTCAGCAAAGAACAATTATGCTTTATTTGAACTTAACTTGCAAACCAAGTCTCCAATAAAGAAACAGCTGGAGCCTTTAAATCTGGCAAAAACTTCTATAGATAAAGCCGTTATGCATGAGAAAACAAAATCTCTTGCCGAAGCATGGGCATACAGAGGCCTTATTTATTCTGCTATTGCAGTTACAGATACTGTAAACAGAGCTAATTCTGATTCTGCTTTTAAGAATGCACAGGAATCTGTTGCTGAAGCAAAAAAATTGGACAAAGATGGTAAGGAGAAAACTAATATCAGCAATGCAGAAAGGAATCTTTCTATAGTAATGCAGAACAGAGGGGTTTCTGCTTTCAATAAGAAAGATTTTAAAGACGCATACAACTCTTTCAAATATATTGCAGAAGTAATGCCGGAAGATTCTTTGTTTAATATGTATACCGCAATTGCAGCAAATAATGCTCAAATGCCAGACGAAGCAATTAAATATTATAATAAAACGTTAAGCTTAAACAAAAAGAATCCAGCTTTATACCAAGAGCTTAGTAGACTATATTTAAGTAAATCTGATACGACAAAAGCCCTTAAAACAATAGAAGAGGGAAGAACTCAGCATCCTGAAAATTTGAATTTGATATTTGATGAGCTTAATATCTATTTGAATAAAGGTCAAGTAGCTTCTCAAATCAGCAAAATAGAAACTGCAATAAGCAAAGATCCAAAAAACAAAACTTTACATTTCGTTTCAGGTATTGCGTATGCTGCCAATAAACAAATAGATAAAGCAGAAGCAGCTTATAAAAAAGCGTTAGAGATTGATCCTAATTATTCCGATGCGATATACAATCTTTCTATCATTTACATTGACAAGGGTAATACTTATATTAATGAAGCGAATAAATTGCCTACCAATAAAAGTACCGAAGCTAAATACAATAGTTTAAAAGGCAAATTTGAGAGCGAATTAAAAAATGCATTACCGCTTTTAGAAAAGGCTAGAGAGCTTAATCCGAAAGATTTAAACACGTTGACGACATTACGTGAAGTGTATACCAAATTAAATATGATGGATAAAGCTTCGCAAATGAAAAAAGCCATTAGCGAATTATAGTCTAAATCATCATTAGTCATAATTTATAAAGAAGTCCGTTGAGTTGAAGAACTTACGGACTTCTTTGTTTAAGAAAAACTATAATAAAATAGAAGAATGTTAACTTTTTTGTAATTAAGGGTCATATTACTGCTTTTTTTTCCAATTAATTTGGATAACCATTAAGATTGCCGTAATTTTCGCCCAATTATGTTTACATTCGAACCAAGATTAGATTCAAAAGAAACAGTCTTTAAAAATGAAGTTAAAATAAAGTTTGATCTTTATAACAGCCTGTTCCTAACCTTACCCTTTTATCAAGTAAAAAATACCGGTTTAGCATTGCCTTATTTCTTTTCGCATTGTGAAAATGGTATTCTAAACGAAGAAAGTCCTGAGGATATTATAGAGTCTTTCTTTAAAAAGCAAATTGGCATATCTAACCCAAATGAAGTAACCGATTTGTTGTTCCGTTTTATACAATACATAGAAAGACAGGTTGTATTGTTTGACGCTGTCGAAGACGCTGCCTATTCAAAAATCAGGGTAGATGGTGAAACTTCCCTGGACAGTTTAATGAATAATGCCTTACAGGACGAGGATCTTTATAAGAAGATACAGGATTGTTTAAGAGAGTTTAAATTAAGATTAGTTTTAACAGCGCATCCAACGCAATTCTACCCTGGTCCAATTTTAAGCATCATGACAGATTTGACAGAGGCGATTAAAGTTAACGATGTGAACTCTATCAATCTGTTGCTTAAGCAATTAGGGAAAACACCTTTTTTCAATAAGCAAAAACCTACACCAGTAGACGAAGCACTTAGTCTGAATTGGTTTTTAGAAAATATACTTTATCAAACGGCTTCTGACGTTCATAATAAAATCGAAGAAGTTTTTAAGCTAAATTTAGGAAATCATAGTTTAATAGAATTAGGTTTCTGGCCAGGTGGCGACAGAGATGGCAATCCTTATGTGACATCAGAAACGACAAAGCAGGTTTCGGCTGCTTTAAGAAAAACCCTTTTTAAGTGCTACTACGAAGACTTCTGCAAGCTAAAAAGGAGAATTACATTTATTGGTACAGAAAAACATTTGGCCAAATTGCAAGAACTTCTTTACAGCAATGCATATGGTAGTCCTTGTGCTATTAACAGTACAAACATTAAAGAAGAATTGCTGGAAATACTTAAAAAAGTAAAAGAAGTTCTTAAGAATAATCACGATGGACTGTTTGCAGAGTTGGTAGAGGACTTTATCTGGAAAGTTAAACTATTTGGATGCCATTTTGCTTCTTTAGATATCAGACAAGATAGTAGAGTCTTGCGTAATCTTTTCAAAGAATGTATCGAATCAGAAGAATTAAAAGGCCAGGTTCCGGAAAATTATTTTGAATTAAGTGAGGAAGAAAAGATTAAAGCACTTCCTTTATCTTATGCAGACTTTACAAATTACAAATCGTTTAATGCTCTAAGTCAGGATGCATTAGATGTAATCAGATTAATAAAAGATCTACAAAACCAAAACGGAAAAAGAGCCTGTCATAGATTCATTATAAGCAACTGTCAAAAGGCATCAGACATTCTGCAACTACAACAGTTATTCCTTTGGAGTGGTTGGAAACCCGAAGAATTGGATGTGGATTTTGTGCCGCTTTTTGAAACAATTGACGATTTGAAAGGCGCCTACGAAGTAATGGATATATTATATTCTCACAAAATTTACAAAAAGCACCTTGACCGCAGGAGAAACAGACAAGTCATAATGCTTGGTTTTTCAGATAGTACAAAAGATGGCGGTTATTTAATGGCCAACTATTCTATTTATTATGCGAAATCTTCATTAACTGACATTTCACGTAAGCACAATATAGACTTAGCCTTTTTCGATGGGAGAGGAGGACCTCCGGCTCGTGGCGGTGGTAAAACTCATAAATTTTATGCTTCTTTTGGTAAAGATATTGCTAACAAGCAAATTCAGATTACCGTTCAAGGTCAAACAATAAGTTCTTATTATGGAACTTATGAAAGTTCCACAAATAATATGGAACAATTGATTCATGCAGGTATCGATTCTGCTTTAGAAAGACAGGACACAGATACAATGAATGCCAATGAAAAAGCATTACTGTCTGACCTGGCTGATGTAAGCTATGATTATTTCATGAATTTGCGAGAGCATCCTTTATTTTTAAAATTCATGGAAAATCAAAGTCCTTTAAAAATGCTTTCCCAAATTAATATTGGTAGCAGGCCTGTAAAAAGGAATGGCAATTCAGAATTAAAATTAGAAGATCTGAGAGCCATTAGTTTTGTTACTTCATGGAGTCAGGTCAAAATGAATATTCCAGGATTTTACGGGGTAGGTACTGCGCTTAAATCTATAAAAGAAAGAGGAGATTGGGAAAATGCAAAAGCGCTTTATAAAGAAGTAGGATTCTTTAAAACAGTTATTGATAACTGTATGATGTCTATGAGTAAAGCAGATTTTAGACTAACCCAGTATCTTTCTAAAGATAAAACTTACGGTGAGTTTTGGCAACAACTAAAAAAAGAGTACGATTTAACAAGAGAGCTGATATTGGAATTATCTGGTATGAGTACCTTAATGGAGAAAAACCCTATAGATAAAATGTCTATTTCTCTAAGAGAAAAAATCGTATTGCCTTTAGTCATCATACAGCGTTATGCTATTATAAAGTGTTCTTCTCCCGATATTTCTGATAAAGAAAGAGAGATTTATAACAAACTAGCAATGAGAACAATTTATGGTATCATTAATGCCGCAAGGAATTCTGCATAGAATTTTAAGATCATAAATAAGAAAGAATTAGCCCAGGACCCTTAAGTTCCGGGCTTTTTATTTGGAATGGAAATTGACTGGTCAATTCTATAAAATCATCTAATTATGAAGTCTATTTGGAATGGCATCATTGCTTTTGGTCTGGTTAGTATTCCCATTAAATTATATTCTGCTATAGAAACCAGCAGTTTAGATTTAGATATGTTAGATTCCAGAGATTTGTCTAAGATTAAATTTCAACGAATCAATGATAAAACCAAGAAGGAAGTCCCTTACGAAAAAATTGTAAAAGGCTATTTTTATAAGGAGAACTATATTGTTCTGGATGAACATGATTTTGAAGAAGCCAGCCCCGAAAAAAGTAAAACTATAGATATACAGAATTTTGTAAAAATGTCTGAGGTAAATCCTATGCTCTTCGAAACGTCGTACTATGCAGAGCCAGAAAAACAGGGCGCAAAAGCTTATATGCTACTTCTAAATGCACTAAAAAAAACTAAAATGGCTGGTTTGGCTCAATTCGTACTTAGACAAAAAGAGCATCTATGTTTAGTATATGAACAGAATAATACCATTGTAATTTCGAGAATAAGATTTGCACAAGAGATAAGAAGCGTATCTGAAATAAACAGACCAGCAGAAAAAGCAATCTCCAAAAAAGAGCTGGATGTTGCTTTGGCTTTAATTAAACAATACACGTCAGAATTTAATATTAACAGCTATAAAGACACTTATTCTGATGAATTACTCAAAATAATAAAAGCCAAAGCAAAAGGTAAGCGACCAACTATTAAAAAATTAAAAGTTAAAAAAGCTCAAAGCGACAATTTATATGAACAATTGTTAGAAAGCCTCAATAAGAAAGGAGCTTAAAAAATCATGTGATAAAAAAATGAATAGGAGTGTGATAAATATTTATGAATAACAAAAGATTAGATAAAATGAGCTAAAAATTTTATCCGATACAAGATCATAAAACATGATTTTGTATATTTAAAAAAATGAAATTTTTATATCATTTATGATTCATTTACCAAATTTAATTGCAGATCTTGGATTATTACTTGGAGCCGCTGCCGTAATCACTTTAATTTTTAAATATTTAAAACAACCTGTTGTATTGGGCTACCTCGTAGCCGGATTTCTGGTAGGACCACATTTTAAGTTGTTTCCTACTATTGTAGAACAAGATAATGTTCAGGTATGGGCAGAAATAGGTGTTGTTTTTCTTCTGTTTAGCCTTGGATTAGAATTCAGTTTCAAGAAGCTCATGAAAGTAGGCGGATCTGCCTCAATATCAGCCATGAGCGAGATCATCATAATGCTTGTTATAGGTTATTTTACTGGGCAGGCATTTGGCTGGTCAAAAATGGACAGTATATTCCTGGGCGCAATTCTTTCTGTTTCTTCAACAACTATAATCATCAGGGCTTTTGAAGAAATAGGAGTGAAAGGGCAAAAGTTTGCCAGTTTAGTTTTTGGAGTGCTCATTGTTGAAGATTTGGCGACAATTGTACTTCTCGTATTACTATCAACTTTAGCTGTCAGTCAGCATTTTGCCGGTGCAGAAATGGTGTTTTCAGTAATGAAATTGGCATTTTTCCTGACTCTTTGGTTTATTGGAGGGATCTTTTTTATTCCAACTTTATTAAAAAGAATAAAACCGATGCTTAGTGACGAGATGCTTTTAATAATCTCCTTATCACTCTGTTTATTAATGGTATACTTGGCTTCGCAAGCTGGATTTTCACCAGCTTTGGGTGCTTTCATTATGGGATCGATATTAGCCGAAACTAATCAGGGAATAAAAATTGAACATTTAGTAAATCCAATTAAAGATCTTTTTGGAGCTGTATTCTTTGTTTCAGTAGGTATGATGATAGACCCGGCTATCCTGCAGGAGTATTGGTTCCCGGTTTTAATTATTATAGTCATTACCATTGTAGGTAAATTATTTAGTTCGGGACTTGGAGCGTTAATTTCTGGTCAACCACTAAAAACATCAATTCAAACCGGACTAAGTTTAGCACAAATAGGAGAGTTCTCTTTCATTATAGCTACACTAGGGGTCACTTTAAATGTCACAAGTTCATTTTTATATCCAATAACTGTTGCCGTGTCTGCAATAACGACGTTTACAACGCCGTACATGATTAAACTTTCATTCCCTTTATCCAATAAAATTATTGCCGCATTACCACAAAAATGGCGGGAAAATTTAGACAAATACAGTTCAGCTACCCAAAGTGTGTCTGCCACAAGTAACTGGCAGTCATTTTTGAAAAAATATATTATTAATACCATAGTATATTTAATTTTTTCTGCCGCTGTAATTATTTTATCAACCAATTACCTTTATCCATTTTTTAAAGAACAATCTGGCGGAGCTGTTTGGGGAACCGTGACAACAATTGCTATAACTATAGCTTGTTTATCACCATTTCTTTATGCTCTGGGTTTTAGAAATCTTTATGATGACAATGCTCAGCGATTGCTGAGTCATAAGATTTATCGTAACATTATTTATGTTATGCGAATTGCCAGATACATGCTTGCGGTAGGCTTAGTAATCGTGGTGCTAAATAATCTACTTTCGTTACAAGCAGCTATAATTGCATTTTTGATTATCTGTGTATGTTTAATCATTTTTGGAGAACAGATAAAAAGAAATTATATAAAAATAGAAGAGCGATTTCTTACCAATTTTAATAAGAATAATGCGGAAGAAATAGAGGTTCCCGTTTTAGTGCCCTGGGATGCCCATTTTACCGAAATTACCGTAAAGCCAGAGTCATCTGTTGTTGGGAAAACATTAGAAGAATTAAAATGGAGAGAAAAGGCGGGAATTAATGTGGCATCAATCTCCCGGGGAGAATTAAATATCCATTTGCCAGCCAGAGATACCATTATTTATCCTGGAGACAAACTTTATATAATTGGTACGGACACACAAATCAAAAAAATAAATTCATTGTTGCGACCAGAGAAAAATACAATCGAAACCGACAATCTTTACAAGCCAAGTCTCGAAAAAGTTATTGTAACTAAAGATTCGTATTTGTATGGAAAATCTCTTAAAGAATCTAATATAAGAAATTATGCAGAGGGAATTGTTGTTGGTATAGAACGTAAAGGACAACGTGTCGTAAATCCTGAATCTAACTGGATATTTGAAGAAAATGATTTGGTATGGATAGTAGGAGATCACAAAAAAATCACCACAAGTTTAAAAAGTTAGGCAGTACTCCTTAAGGAGTATTCTTACTTAACATAATATTAATTATATGATAACTATATAATTAAAAAAACCCAGA
>NZ_JBEBVH010000058.1:0-17878 GCF_040392825.1 Pseudopedobacter sp. | reverse complement strand
AATGCCAGAGAAAAAGCATCTTTTCTTAAAGAGAATATTCTCCCATTGGAAGAAAGCGGGCAGCTCCAATTTATCCAGGTTAAAGATGGTATAGATTTTACACAGCATATTAAGATCAGGTTTGCTTATGGACATACTCATGCCATGATGCTTCCCCAAATAAACTATAACGGAAAAACAATATTATATATGGCAGATTTGCTGCCTTCTGTAGGGCATATTCCATTACCCTATGTAATGTCTTACGACATGTTTCCTTTAAAAACACTTAACGAAAAAGCTAATATCTTACAGGAAGCATCAGACAATAACTATATCTTATTTTTAGAACACGATCCTATAAACGAGTGCTGCACTTTAAAAGAAACAGAAAAAGGGATTAGATTAAACCAAACGCTAACTTTAACAGAAGTATAAACAATATTCTCTGCTAGCTTTTTCATTTTATTATCACAAAAGTATTTATGACATAAATAACAGGCCTATTTTTTGAAAGAAAACCACTTTTGCAACTCATCATATATAAATATGCATTATGGTCAGGCTCTGTTTGAAATTAATTACACTACCTCTTCTTTTTTTAATTTTATCATGCGATAGAATAGAATACAGTCCTAATCAAATATTTGACTCTAAAAGCCCTACTGATTTAAACAAAAAACAACTGGAAATTCTTTATCAGAAAGAAAAAGAAAGCTCCAGCGATACCATTCGGTTTATATTAACAGGAGATACACAAAGAGCATACGATCAAGCTGTCCATCTGGTAAGAGAAGCCAACAAAATCAAAGACTTAGATTTTGTTCTCTTGAACGGCGACATTTCCGATTTTGGCTTATTACAGGAAATGAAGTGGATATCATCAATTTATCAAGGCTTAAACGTTCCCTTTATAACTATCATCGGAAACCACGATTTGGTTGCTAACGGCATGCAGGTTTATCAAAAGATGTTTGGTGAGCTTAATTTTAATTTCACCTATAAAGGAGTTAAATTTATTTGTCATGACGCAAATAGCAGAGAATATCAATTCAATGGCTCTATACCGGATATAAACTGGTTATCTGAACAATTGAAGGAAGAAAACAACCTCAATGTGGAAGGTATTATAGGTATAAGCCATATTCCGCCCAGATCTTATGACTTCGACCCCAATTTAAGGAAAGAATATGAGGAGCTTTTTAATAGCAACTCTAAAGTTATTGCCTGTTTGCACTCACATGAAAACATAAGTGAAACATTTTATCCATTCCCAAATAGCATTCCTTTTATTGTGACCAACGCTGTACAGAACAGAGAATTTTTATATGTAGAAATTTTAAACGGAAAAATGATCAAGCATGAGAACGTTATTTATTAAGCCTTTCCTATTCCTTTTGCTATTATTGACTATCCCGATAATTTCAATTGCACAAAATGACTCGTTAGCAAAAAGGAAAAGTTTCTGGATACCGAAGGGAGCCATTGTTCAACATGGGGGTAGTATAGGCTATATCAGTCTTGGAGCAAGCTATAACATTAATAAAAGCGGTTCTGGAACTTTGGACTTCTATTATGGAAATGTACCGCATTCCAAAGGGGGAACTTTACACATTCTCGCCTCTAAAGTAGTATGGCGACCTGTTAAAATAAAAATCGGCAAAAACCTGATTTTCCACCCTGTAAATCCTGGCTTATTTTTAAGTTATCATATGGGAAGAAACTTTGATGCAAAATGGGACGATGATGAATACCCTAAAGGTTATTATTGGTGGTCAACGGCATTCAGACCTCATATTGCTATTGGAAACGAGTTAAAATTCGACACTAGCCGATTGACAAATAAAACCATTAAATATGTAAGTTTCTACAGCGAGTTTAATACCAATGAGCTCTATCTGATCAGTTATTTTCAGAATACCCATGATTTAAATTTGCACAAGATTTTTAAGCTGGGACTGGGAATTAGAGCCTATTTTTAACAAAACCTGACAAATTGCATATGGAATGATTTTTGTGGTGTGTCAGCCGAATGTATTTTGTTAAAATAATTAGAAAATTCCCTAACATTTTTCCAGAATAAACGTTATATATCTCAAAGTTTGCTTAGCTTTGCAAACTTTATACGAATAGTGTATATTTTATAAATAGATGAGACAACTCAAGATTACGCAATCAATCACCAATCGTGAATCACAATCGTTAGATAAGTACCTTCACGAAATTGGTAAAGTTGATCTAATTACAGCAGAAGAGGAAGTTATCCTCGCACAAAAAATCAGAGAAGGCGATCAGGCAGCCCTTGAGCGCTTAACAAAAACAAATTTACGTTTCGTTGTTTCCGTAGCAAAACAATACCAAAATCAAGGATTAACCTTAGGAGATTTAATCAACGAAGGTAATCTAGGCCTCATCAAAGCCGCAAAAAGATTTGATGAAACTAAAGGTTTCAAATTCATTTCTTATGCCGTTTGGTGGATTCGCCAATCTATCTTGCAAGCCATAGCAGAGCAATCTCGTATCGTACGTTTGCCATTAAACCAAGTAGGTTCTTTAAGCAAGATTAGTAAAGCGTTCTCTAAACTAGAGCAGGAATATGAAAGAGAACCATCTCCTGAAGAATTGGCAGATATTTTAGAAACTACTGTTGACAAAATTTCTGACACTTTAAGTAATTCAGGTCGTCACGTTTCTATGGACGCTCCTTTCGTTCAGGGAGAGGAAAACACGCTATTGGATGTTTTGGAAAATGATAATCCAAATACCGACAGCATGTTAATTGACGAATCTTTATCTGAAGAAATTAAACGCTCTTTGTCTACATTGACTGAAAGAGAACGAGAAATTATCGTATTATTCTTCGGTTTGGGTTCTAACCATCCTCTATCTTTGGAAGAAATTGGCGAGAAATTCAATTTGACCAGAGAACGTGTACGTCAGATTAAGGATAAAGCCTTACAAAGACTTCGTCACACATCCAGAAGCAAGATTTTAAAATCTTATTTAGGATAGAAATATTAATCGAGATTAAAGCCCGACTCCTGATAGAGCCGGGCTTTTTTATTGGTACAGGTGTCTATCCCAGAACTGACAATCAGCCTTCATATCAAACAAAAACATGTTTTACCTGTATTATTGAAAAACAAGCAAACATACTATGAAAGAAATTCCAATTACCGTAATCAGATCTATAGAGCTGCTGGGAATTGTATTGGTAGTTTTTATATTTTATGTCGGTGCAGACATCATTATGCCTATCTTACTTTCCTTTTTTATTTCAATCATGCTGCTTCCGGTACACCGTTTCCTGATGTCCAAAAAAATTCCGGAAATCTTGTCTATTATCATCTCTATTCTGCTGTTGGCACTTTTCTTAGGTGGTATTATCTGGTTTTTTTCGTCCCAAATAACCAAACTCATTAACGAATTCGATCAGATTAAATCTAACGTTAATAATCATTTGAATAACCTGAGCCATTGGATAGATAATAAATTTGGAATATCCAGTAAAGAACAGACCAAATTCATCAACGAACAGAGCAATAATGTATTAAATTCCCTTGGCAAAATATTAGGCGGAGCTATGGGCTCTTTTTCTAGTTTTATTGTGTTTTTTGGTCTTCTCCCTATATATATTTATTTAATGCTGTTCTACAAAAACCTATTCCTTAAATTCATTTTTATGTGGTTTTCTCCGACAGATCACGAAATGGTAAGGGAAGGTTTAAAAGAATCTGAAACTATCATTAAAAGCTATCTTTTAGGGCTTATTATCCAAGTTACCTATATGACTATCTTGCTTGGCGGATTAATGATTATATTCGGAATTAAACATGCACTTCTCATTGGAGTTATTTTTGCAATTCTTAATTTAATCCCTTACATCGGTGCTTTATTCGGAAATATTATTGGTGTACTACTAACTCTATCTTCAACACAAGAATTATCGGCGGTAATAACGGTTTTAATCATTATTTCTGCCGTTCAGTTTTTAGATAATAATATTTTAATGCCACGGATAGTAGGCTCAAAAGTAAAGATAAACGCTTTTGCAGCAATATTTGGTGTCATTGTTGGTGGTACTATAGCAGGTATATCAGGCATGTTTTTGGCTTTACCTCTCATAGCAGTCCTAAAGATTATATTTGACAGGACTAAAATACTGAAACAATGGGGAGTATTACTTGCCGATGAAAGACCCAAAAATAATCTCATGAAGTAAATAAAAAAGGCAAACCCTCAAGTTTGCCTTTTTTATCACTAATCAAATCCAAATTACTTATTTGGTTGAGGTGTTAATCTCAAATATGGTTTTATTTCTCTGAATCCTTTTGGGAATCTGGAAGGAATATCTTCCGTTTTTATAGAATTAGCCACAACAACATCCTCGCCCTCTTTCCAATCGGCAGGTGTAGCTACGCTGTAATTAGCAGTTAGCTGTAATGAATCAATAACTCTCAATATCTCCTGAAAATTTCTTCCTGTAGAAGCCGGATAAGTGATAATTAACTTGATAGTTTTATCTGGTCCTATTACCAGTAAAGACCTTACTGTAAGAGTCGCGTTTGCATTGGGGTGAATAAAGTCATAAAGCTCAGAAATTTTACGCTCAGGGTCCGCTATAATAGGAAATTGAACATCTACATTCTGCGTTTCATTGATATCTTTAATCCAACCCTGATGAGAATTTACATCATCAACACTTAATGCAAGAACTTTTACATTTCTTTTCTCAAATTCATCCTGTAATGCTGCTGTTCTTCCTAGCTCCGTTGTACATACCGGAGTATAATCTGCAGGATGAGAAAATAGTACAGCCCAGCTGTCACCTATATAATCGTAAAAATCAATTTCGCCTTTCGAAGTCTGTGCTTTGAAGTTTGGCGCTATGTCTCCTAATTTTAAACTCATAATATTTATATTTTAAAATGGTTTTGCAATCTCTACTAATTTAGTAGACAAAAATCCAAATTCAAAATTTTGTTAATAAAACTTGGCAACATGACATTATAAAAACAAAAAAAGTCTGATGATTATCAGACTTTTCCCTCCTAAAACGATCTCTTCGTATCTAGTGTATCTTATTTAACTGTATCAATGATTGCTTTGAAAGCCTCTGGATGATTCATTGCTAAATCAGCCAATACTTTTCTATTCAAACCAATATTTTTAGCAGCTAATTTTCCTATTAGTTGAGAATAAGAAATTCCGTGTTGACGAGCACCAGCATTGATACGTTGAATCCATAATGCTCTAAACTCTCTTTTCTTAACTTTTCTGTCTCTGTAAGCGTATTGTAAACCTTTTTCGACAGTGTTTTTAGCAATAGTATAAACCTTGCTTCTAGATCCCCAGTAACCTTTTGCAAGGTTAAGGATTCTTTTTCTTCTTCTTCTTGACGCAACTGCGTTAACCGAACGTGGCATAATTTAATGTTTTTAGTAAGCGGTGATCCTTATCAGATACTTGTAAACCGAGTACTTGGTTAATTAATAATTTACTTTCCTAAACAAAGCATACGTTTAACATTACCCATATCTGCTACATCAACATAGGTTGTATGAGTTAAGTTACGTTTTTGTTTTGTTGTTTTTTTAGTAAGAATGTGACTTTTGAAAGCACTTTTTCTTTTTACTTTACCTGTTCCAGTAAGCGAAAAACGCTTTTTAGCACTGGAATTGGTTTTCATTTTTGGCATAACTATGCTTTTTAATTTAACCTGAATTTATTTTTTAGTCGTTTTAGGCGCTACTGTTAAGAACATTCTTTTACCTTCTAATTTAGGTAGCAGTTCTACTTTACCATAATCTTCCAAAGCTTGTGCAAACTTTAACAGCAAAATTTCTCCTTGCTCTTTGTAAACGATTGCTCTACCTTTAAAGTGAACATAGGCTCTCACCTTTTCACCTGCCTCTAAGAAGCTTATAGCATGTTTTAATTTAAACTGGTAGTCGTGGTCGCTGGTGTTAGGACCAAAACGTATCTCCTTAATAACAGTTTGTTTAGCATTAGCTTTAATTTCTTTAAGCTTTTTCTTTTGCTCGTAAATAAACTTGTTATAGTCAATAATTCTGCATACAGGCGGATTAGCATTGGGAGAAATCTCAACTAGGTCAAGATCTTGTTCCTCTGCCATTGCTAATGCTTGTTCTATAGGGTAAACTCCTTGCTCTACACCTTCTCCTACTACCCTTACTTCCCTGGCTCTAATCTTTCTATTGATACTATGAGCCGGCTCTGTACTTCTTCTTCTGTTATTATTGTTCGGATTCAAATTTGTTTTTATAAATTCCTCCAGTTTTTGTTATTTAATCTTTATCTCGTCTAATAGAAGACTTTTAAATTCTTCTATAGTCATACTTCCTTTATCACCTTCGCCATGCTTGCGGACAGAAACCATGCCATCTTGCATTTCCTTTTCACCTATAATTAGCATATATGGCAACTTTTTGACTTCAGCATCCCGGATTTTCCTCCCAATCTTTTCATCCCTCAAGTCAATTAAACCGCGAATATCGGAATTATTTAACGAATCTAAAACTTTTTTACCGTATTCCTCAAATTTTTCTGAGATAGGAAGAATCGTAAACTGCTCTGGTGTAAGCCATAACGGAAAATTACCGGCACAGTGTTCTATTAATACAGCAACAAATCTTTCCAGAGATCCAAACGGTGCTCTGTGGATCATTACGGGCCTGTGTTTTTGATTATCGCTTCCTGTATATTCAAGTTCAAAACGTTCGGGTAAATTATAATCAACCTGAATGGTTCCTAATTGCCATTTTCTTCCCAAAGCATCTTTCACCATGAAATCCAGTTTCGGTCCATAAAATGCCGCTTCTCCTGTTTCAACAACAGTAGGTAAACCCTTTTCTGCAGCAGCTTCTATAATAGCATTTTCGGCTAATACCCAATTCTCTTCTGAACCTATGTATTTAGATTTATTTTCAGGATCTCTTAAAGAAACCTGAGCTATATAATCTTCAAAACCTAAGGCTTTGAAAACATACAATACCAGATCGATAACTTTTTTGAACTCTTCTTTCACCTGATCCGGACGGCAGAATAAATGGGCATCGTCCTGAGTAAACCCTCTCACACGAGTTAAACCGTGTAGCTCTCCACTCTGTTCGTAACGATAAACTGTACCGAATTCCGCCAATCTCACCGGAAGATCTTTATATGACCTTGGTTTTGATTTGTAGATTTCGCAGTGATGTGGACAGTTCATCGGTTTCAGAAAGAATTCTTCCCCCTCTTGCGGAGTTTTTATGGGTTGAAAAGAATCTGCTCCATATTTATCATAGTGACCAGAAGTAATATATAAATTCTTATGACCGATATGAGGAGTAATAACCTGGTCGTAACCTGCCTTTTGCTGAGCTTTTTGTAAAAAACTCACTAAACGCTCTCTTAGTGCAGTTCCTTTAGGCAACCATAACGGTAGTCCCAACCCCACTTTTTCCGAAAAAGTGAATAACTCTAGTTCTTTACCAAGCTTTCTGTGGTCACGTTTCTTTGCTTCTTCAATACGTTGTAAATATTCTGTAAGTTCACTTTGCTTAGGAAAAGAAACGCCGTAGATGCGGGTCAGTTGTTTTCTGGATTCATCTCCTCTCCAATAAGCACCCGCCACATTCGTTAATTTTATCGCTTTTATAAATCCTGTATGCGGTATATGCGGTCCACGGCATAAATCGGTAAAATTACCTTGAGTATAGAATGTTATTTTTCCATCTTCAAGGTCTTTAATCAGATCCAATTTATATTCGTCACCTTTTTCTGTAAAGTATGTTAAAGCATCTGATTTGGAAACGGCTTTTCTATCAAAAACTTCTTTGGTTTTAGCCAGTTCAAGCATTTTGTCTTCAATCTTTTTCAGATCATCTGAAGAAAAATCTCTATCTCCAAAGTCAACATCGTAATAAAAACCTGTTTCGATAGCAGGCCCTATTCCGAACTTTGTTCCCGGATAAAGCGCTTCTAAAGCCTCTGCCAGTAAGTGAGCCGATGAATGCCAGAATGTTGATTTTCCATTATCGTCATTCCATGTCAATAATTTAACACTCGCGTCACTTTCGATTGGTCTGGATGCATCCCAAACTTCTCCGTTAACTTCTGCTGCTAATACGTTTCTGGCTAAACCTTCTGAAATTGAAAGTGCAATCTGATGTGCTGTTGTTCCTTTTTCATATTCCCTTACGGAACCATCGGGAAGTGTAATTTTAATCATTTACAACATGATTTAATGTTTATAAAAAATACTTCAATACACTTATACAAGTAAGTGTGGTCCGCAAAAGTAAGAGTTTTAATGTAATTTGATGTTAAATCAATCTAATATTATTTTTAGCCGGAATTAAATAAAAAATCGCCAGGTAATTTACCTGACGATTTCGGATTAAATCTCTTTCAGTAACTGTCTGGACTTCCTGTATATACCAGATCCTTCGTCTATTTTCTGCAGCCATTCTCGGGCTTTCTCTTTATTGTTTTCTTTAAGAAAACCAAATGCAATATAGTAAGCCGATTCATCTTTAAATACTGATTCTCCCTTATAAACCTGCTCTAAATAAACCCTTGATTGATTGAAATCTTTAGTCTGCATCAGCGATATGCCATAGTAAAATTTCAGCATATCGTTTTCAGTATCAGTTTCCAGTAACGTTTTCAATTTTTCTCTTGCTTCGTTATAATTACCTTTATTGAATGCGTCCTTAGCGTCTTTTAATAAGAATAAATTTTCCCCTTCTCCCCTTTCTTCCACAGACACCATTTTAGCATCGAAAAATTCATTGTAATTATTTTGGTTCCACGGTGCCCATACAAACAAAGCGATAATAAAAACCGCAGCTGCATAAAACAATCTGTTTACCTTTAATTTTCTTACACGTGTTTTTTCTACAGGAACATGTTCTGTAAAATATTCCGCATTGAATTTCTGCAGATTATCCCGAAAAGCAACGTCATCTTCATTATTTCGCTGGGCATGTACTTTTAAAGCACTATCCATTTTTATATAAAGTTCGTAATCGGCCTTTAATTGCTCATCTTGTTGAAGTGCAGCCCCAAACTCCTTCCTTTCTGTTTCCTCCATTTCTTTATTCGCGAAACGGATGATATCTTCTATATTAAATCTGTTCATCTCTTTTTTTTATTTCAGATTTTATCATTTGCATTAACGAACCCACACACTCCGATTTCTTCTTCCGCAGATAGCCATAGGTAACATTTAACCGCTCTGCAATCTTTTCCTGATGTTCTTCTGTAAGTGTCAGACTAATAATCTCTCTGCATCTTTCAGACAATTTTTCAAACATCATTACATAAAGCTTGCTCTGCTCCTCTTCTTCCAATAACTGGTCTGCCTGCTGAAATACATCCTCACCAATAGATAATAAATCGTCATCGTTATTTGTTACCTGCAGATTTGACTTTTTCTTTAAGTGGTTCAGCCACTTACGTTTGCATACGAGTAAAAAAAAGGGCTCAAACGGGCAAGTAAGCTTCAATCCCTTGTATTTCGCCTGATTATAAATATCTATTAACGATTCCTGAAAAATATCTCCCGCGTCATCTTCAGTCCCATTATTACTCACAATCAGACGTTTAACTTTAGAAGAAAAGCGGGAATAGATTTTCTGTATAACATTGCTGTCATTAGCCAGCAATCCATCAAGGTAATATTGATCTTCGTGTTGTTTTGCCAAGATAAACAGTTTAAATCCCTAAAATAAAGAAAACTTCTCTCTAAACCATTCAATACAAAAGCGAAAAAAATTAAAAATATTTTATAAACAGGGGTAACATTTTTGAAATGGGTTGATTTCTCTAAGAACACAAACTTAAAAATCATGAATACAACTCAGGAAATGCTAATGAAGTGGTTAATAAACATTGCAATGTTCTTATCACTATTTCTATTAATACAGATGTTAGGTTAAATCAATATTCATTTAAAAACAATAGTCATGAAAAATTTAAGAATAACAACAGCACTTTTATTTTTTGCCTTTGCACTGGGTGCCTGCAAAAAAAACAATGATAACTCTTTAAATACAGTAAACAACAGTAAAGAGTTTATTCAAGAAAAAGGTCCAAAAATTCAACGTATAAAAATTAACTCCGAGATTGACAACGATGTCAGGCTTTCCGGAGGAACGCTTATTAAATTCAAGAAAAATAGCTTTACCAAAAATGGCCAACCTGTAACCGGCGATGTTACCATTGAAGCATACGAAATGCTTAATCGTAAAGATGTATTGATGAGCGGAACAAATACCAACCATGTGAGCGGAGCTCCATTAATTTCCCATGGTTTCATTTTCATCGATGCTAAGGTAAACGGGGAAAGTGTAGATAAAAGCCTCAATATACCTATTAATATTGCTATACCTGCTAATGGAAATGACTTAACTGCTATTTGGGAAGGTGTTATTGACGATAATGAACAATTTGCATGGAACAACATGATAAACCCCAATGGTGCAGGAGGCAATCTTTTCCAGGTTAAACCTATTGACGATACTTTCATTTTTGATTTCGGTAAATTAGGTTGGATTAATTGTGATGTATTTTATGCTTACGTCAATCCTAAAACTACAGTTCGCGTAACTGTTAACAACAACCCTGGAAACATGGCTACTTTTAAAGCTTTAAACGGAGAAACATTTGTCTATTTCTGTGCTAAAGGCGAAAATGTAGCAGCACAGCTTTATAATGAAGATGGGCCCAATACTGTAAAAAGTTACGACAATTCTATGCCAGTAGGCGCGACAGGGAAGTTTATTTCATTTTCTATTAAAGACGGTAAATTTTATTATGCGGAACAGGAAACTACTATTACAGCTAATCAAAACTTAACTTTAACGCTTACAGAAACGACCGAAGCAGCTATACAAACTGCATTAAATAACCTTAATAATTATTGAGTTAACCTATAAAGAGAGGCTGCCGGAATTATTTTCTAAAGCCTCTTTTATTTTTATATTTAAGGCAGTTAACTTAAATCTGATGAGAAAAGCGAAGAATCTGTTGCTTTTATCCTTTGCAATTTTCCTTTTTGCAAAGGATATTTTTGCCCAATCTCCAGTTGCTGGTGATACTATACCCGCAAAACTGATTTATAAAATTGATAACGAGAAGATCACATTCGATTCTGAACTTAGACCACTAAGAGCTATAGCAGGTGCTCCCGCTCCATTCTATTCTTATTTTTGGGAATTTGGAGACGGGAATTTTTCATTCTTACAAAACCCAACACATATTTATGCAGACAGTGGGACTTATGCTCCGCGTTTGTATGCTACTAACAATTACGACGATGGGAACCCACCCCCAACGCGCCCGGGAAAGCTAAAAATAAAATCTAAGCCAGCGGCAAGAACCATGCTGGCCTCCACTAATTTTTTCAAGGATAATCATCAAATCTCACTTCAGAGTAACAGAATGCCAAAACCTCAGGAAGAGATGATACTTATATTAGGTTATAAAAATAATGCATTGGCTAATCCATTAAGTAAAAGCGGAACAATTGCCTTATTCTATAATGATATCCAGTTCGATAAAGACAATTTTAAAATAAGTGAGATTCGCACACACCATAAAGAGGAAAGGACAACTATTAACCAGCTGTTAGCATTAGGGTCTACAGCTTACTCCGGTCATAGCTTCTATGCTAAGAGCGGACCTAATATGCTGTTTTCACCTGCTCAGAACAGCAGTGCATCTAAATTAATACAAGAGCAAAAAACAGCCTTTAGAAGTGTCGAAGCATGGAAATACAGCAATCTGCAGTCAAACGAAGAGCGTTTCATGTTTATCAGTTTACAGACTACTCCCGAAATGATCAGAGATACCAATGCTGTAGTAAATTTATCAGCGGTATTTATACCTGACGATCCGCTAGCCGATATAGATATCTATAAACTGGAACTTCAAATTGTAGCATCTCACGATCCAAATAAAATGATTCTCAAAAACCGAACGATGAACTATCGCTTTTTAGGCAAAGAGAAGACTTTAACCTACAAAGTCAGATTCCAAAATACGGGAAAAGGACCAGCTAAAAAAGTTGATGTTGGTGTGAGTATCCCCGATGTGTTAGATATTCAATCAGTAAAAATAAAAGATTCCAGTCCTAAAGTTACCCTTTGTGACTCTGCTTATACAGGTCAGAGCTGCCTGGATACGATCGTAAAAAAAGATAGTATCCATTTTGTGTTCAGAAATATTTATCTACCAGGGGTTCAACAAGACGGAGTAAACAATAAAGATTCTACAAAAGGATATATCGAATATCAAATCAAATTCAAGGAAAAGCCCAAAAAGCTCCCATTTGCAAGTTCAGCAGGAATTATATTCGACAAGAACGAGCCCATTTATACCAATAAAGCAAACGGAAAATTCAAACCAGGAATCTCTCCTGGAATAATGGTAGGGTACGGATTTTCGGCATCCAAAAATCCTGTGAAGGGAATTGGAGAAAAAAACTACACCGTTGGCTTTAGCATTTCGCCCTACTCTCCTTTTAGAAAATTTTTACAGGCCGAGTTATTTTTGAATGCCTATGAAGCTAGTAACGATTTAATCAATACTATAGATTATCAACGAGATACTACTTATAGCTCAGGCACTGCAGACAGAGCTTCTTACATGATTAACGGAAGATCTATTTATCATGAAACACAAAAAGTAAATCTGGATATTGTTCCTATCCATTTGCGCTATAATTTAAATCATTTTGTAGGTTTAGGCCTTGGCACCTTTACATCCTTAACCTTATCAGAAAAAACAAGAATACTACAACGAACGTTTATAGAAGAGCGAATTTTCGACAGCACAGGCAATACAAAAGAACCTGATAATATTTTTCAGGACGATCTGTATATAGACACTAAAAAGAAAACCTTTTCTGCATTAAACGCCAGCATTTTTGCCGATTTACAATTAGGTCTTGTAAGAAAAGGTCCGGCATTGGGAATTAGATATTTAAGAGGTATTAATAATAAAGATAACCGCATATTTACTTATCTTAGTTTTAAATTATAGAACTAAGTTGAAAGTCTGTAAGCATCTACTTTTTATCTCATTCTTATTTCTATTGCCTGTTATTGGTAAAGCTGATGACATATCAGACCAATTGAATCAGCTCAGGCAAGACGACAATTTAGTCGAGTGGATAGATTTAGGCCTGGAGAAAGCAAGTACCGATAGAGCAGAAAGTCTAAAATATTTAGAAAAAACTGAAAAAGCATTATGGCGAAAACCTAAAACTTCTGAAGAAAAAGAAGCATGGTTATATTTGCTAATTAATCAGGGTTATTACCAGTTATATTATGGAGATATCAATAATTCCATTAACAAATACGAAGAGGCTTATAGCTATTATCAACAGGAAAAAATCCCTATTAATGTCGAAGAATACATATTAAAACCTTTAGGAAACAATTACACCAGAATTGGAGACTTTGACCGGGCTGTTTTTATCCAAAAACAAAGCTTAAACATAGCCGAGTCGGAAGGTAATGACACAACAGCAGCCTCTATATACAATAATCTAGCTATCACCTATCTTACTAAAGGAAATCTGGATGACGCAAAAAATGCAGTAGATTTAGGTCTGCAACTCTGTAAAGAAACCAATAATATTTATGGCTTATTGTATTCTACAAAAGCTAAAATATTGTACGAGATGCAAAAATATAATCAAGCATTAAGTACAGCCAAAACAGCCCTTAAATACCTTAAACAAAAAAGAAATACCAATTACTGGCAAATAGGCGCGTATGATATAATTGCTCACATAGAGTTGCATAATGGCGATTATAGAAGTACAGAAGAGCATATTAAACAGGCCTTAAAATTAGCTTCGGCAGAAAGAAAACGGGAATACTCTACGCTTTATATTCTTAAAAGCAGACTGTTTTATGAGAAAAAAGATTACCGAAATGCATTAATTTTCGTAGACGAAGCACTTTCGGCACTGGATAATCAATTTAATAAAAGCGATCTTTTTCCTGAAGTCCCAAACTTATATCCGGAAATTAAACTCCAACTGGCACTGGTGTTAAAAGGAGATATTTTACGAGCTACAAATCACAAAGAAGCAGCATTAAAGGCTTATGTTCTGGCGGGTAATGTTTCTGAAATGTTAAGGTCCGGATATACTTATCGCTCGTCTAAAAGAAAACAGCAGGAAGAAGCGAAGGTTAACGCAGAAAAGATAATTGAGCTCGCCTTCGAACTATGGACAGTTGATAAAAATGAACAATATGCAAAGCTGATTCTGGAAACCTCTGAGAAGACCAAGGCCAGACTTTTATTTGATGAGTTAAAGTTCAATCAGGAACGTTTAGCTTCCAAAAATAAAGCCTATGCTGATATTTTAAATCTTGAACGAACAATTGCATATTACGAAAAACAAAAAAGAACAGAACACACCTCTAAATTTGATAAGAAATTAGACGACCTGCGTTTTCAACTATCTTCATTGAAGAAGAAAAACAATTTCCAAAACTATATACTAGATGTAAATGCCGATCAATTGGTAACTCAGATTCCAAGTCATGTTATGGCTTTGGTTTTCTTCGTGGGAAAACAAAACACCTACATTATAACCGCTTCGTCTAAAGGTATTACAAATATTGTTAAGCTTGGAGAATCTGCCAAACTGGAAAAAGAGGTGAATGATTTTGTTAATCATTTTTTCTATCAAGGTGCTGATGCGATGATGAATACACCGAAAACATTTTTCGCAGAATCCTATAAAATATACCAGTCTATTTTTGGTGCTTTAGATCTGAGTAAGTACGAGCAATTACTAATCATTAAAGACGGAATTTATAATTATTTATCTTTCGACGGACTGATAAGTTCGGAACATTACAGCAAAAAAATAAAGGAATGGCCATTCCTGATAGTGAGAAAGAAAATTCGATATCAATATTCATTATTTAATATATCCAAAACAGAAACAAACAATCCTCAACACTTGTTTTCCGGCTTTTTTTTAAGCAAAACCAGTGGTAATTCTTTACCAATTCCCTCAGTCATATACGAATATAATGTACTAAAAAACATGATAGATGGCCGTTTTTATAGTAACGAAAGAGTCGACTCTGATATGCTGAAAGAAAAAATTGAAAACAGTAATATTCTCCATATTAGTAGCCATGCACATGTAAACGATTCGACGTTAGAACCGGTCCTCGAGTTATACAATGAAAAATTTTATCTTTTTGAAATAGAGCCAAATCATTCCGTACCCAAACTGGTGGTTCTAAATGCCTGTCAAACTGCAAATGGCGAATATATTAGTGGTGAAGGGATAGAAAGTTTAGCCAGGGGTTTTCTTTCCGCCGGTACAAAAGCAGTAATATCTTCTTTATGGAAGGTCAACGATGAAGCAGGAGCTAAACTGTTAATCTTATTCTATAAAAACCTTCTAAAAAGTCACAATCCTGCTGATGCATTAAGGCAGGCAAAACTAAATTGGATTCATAGTCATAAAACCAACCACATTATGGCCTTGCCATACTATTGGGATAGTGCCGTATATACGGGAGCGGATATAGAAATAACTTTTAATAAGGCATTCAACAGAACACTTTATATCATGATAGCGGTAATTATCTCCGTAGTGGTAGCCCTTTTAATTTTCCTTTTCATTTCTCATAAAAGCACAAAAAACAAAACTTTACCAAGATCCTAATGCCTTGTATTTACTTCCTTTATTGCTATACAAATCTGAAGAATCTTTTAAAATTCCCTTTCACCAAATTCGCTCCCCGGAAGCTTAATTTTTCTTACCACATTATTCAGGTTAAAACTAAAGTTGAGCATTAGCACATCTTTCTCGTAAATGTAATTTGTGGTAGTGTAAAAATCAGGACCATAGGTCGTAATTCTCTGCTCATTACTATTCAACAGACCCAAGTCAATATTCTGCCATTGGCATACGGCTGTTAACCGGCCATTCAGAAACTGCTTTTTCAGAGATAAATTGGGAGATAAAAATCTCGAGTCCTCACCCTGCACCGTAGGTCTGTTGGAAAGATAATTTAAATTAGCCTGTATACTAAATGTTGATGATGCCTTAAAGTTGGTGTTAGCGTTTACAGAATACACCCAATCTGAGTTTTTCAAATTATTCTGGTAATTTAAAATCACACCGTTAATGGTACTTTTATAGATATTAGTTCCCAAATAAACTTGTACCCAATCTGTTAATCCATAATTTGATCCTATCTCAACACCCAATCTTCTTGCTTTTTCCGCATTGGTAAACACACGGTTCAGAATAGTATCTGCATAAACACTGTTTACTCTCTGTATTGGGTTTTTAATATCCTGATAATAAACGGTTGTAAAAAAAGAGCCTTTATTGTAATTTTTAATGATACCGATTTCGGCAAGATATATGAATTCAGGGAGTAAATTTGCGTCTCCTCGTTCCAATGTTTCCGAGTGTTCTCTTTCAGGAATAGGATTAAGCTCAAAATTGTTAGTGCGTTGGACACGCCTGCTTACACCAGACTTAAGCTTCCAGTTATTATCTAAGCTATATAATATATTTGCAGAGGGGAAGAGATTATCCAGACTCAATTGATAAGTATTACTCCCTCCGGAAATTACCTCTAAGTCCCTGGTTGCATGCTCAAAACGTAATCCTCCAGAATATTCAATTCTATTCGCCTTTCCCGAATACTGTGTATAGACCGAGTGAATCTGATTTATCGCTTTTACGTCACCGGTAAACTCGGGTATTATCGCAAAATTAGCATCTCCAATCTCTTTTACCGAATAAATAAATTCACCATTTTGTTGATCTCTCCGATACTGATAACCTGTTTCTAACTTTCCGCTTCCTAAATTTATAACATAGTCTATTTTTCCTCTAAATCCGTTTAAGGGATTTTTATACGTACTCAGCGTATTTTGTATTGTATCAGTTACTTCTATATTCTGGTTTTTAGTAGACCCGTAAAGTTTAGCATACTCATAAAGCACCGAAAAACTTAATGAAGATTTGTTGGCAAAGATGTGTGTATAGTCTAAGTTTCCCAATATAAAATCTCCCTGTTTATTTTGCAGGTTAGAGTTAAAGTATTGCTTTTCACCAATTGTTTGTCCGGTACTGATTTGCGTATTGACATTATCATAATAAATATCGGCCAGGCGATCCTGAAATTTATGACTTGCAAAAAAACCAGCAGAAAATAAATTATTTTTTGAAGGCGTGTAGGCAACGTTAAACCTCCCCCCATAGTTATATTTATCAAAGCTACGTTCACCCTTAGAAGGAAATGAAGTTTTTTTTTCTCCAATAATAGTATATACATCTCCGTCCCTAAAACCAGCGTTATCATTTCTTAAATAGTTGGCACTTGCCGAAAGATCCCATCTATCTTTCCTAAAACTCAATGTAGCATCTGCTCCGTAACGCTGTTGTGCTTCCTTATTTGCAAAGTTTTTGGTTGAAGGTAATCCTCCTTGCGCATTAACAGCAAAAGCTAGTCCATCATCAGCCCCTTTTTTAGTGATGATATTGATGATACCACCTTTTCCATCTGGATCGTATTTAGCAGATGGGGCTGTAATCAGTTCTATATCTTCCACAACATTAGCCGGTAACTGGCTCAAGATAGTCTGCGCATCAGTTTGTACAGGTTTTCCATTAATTAATACTAAAAAACCTTTGGATCCCCGCATAGTGATTTCACCCTGCCCATCAACTACCACAGATGGCGTATTTTTTATAACATCAATTGCCGTTCCTCCCTTAGCAATTACAAACTGATCTGCTTTATAAACTTGTTTATCTATTTTATTAATGTTCTGGACCTGTTGCCCTGTTATTTTAACTTCATTTAAAAAACGCTGATTAATCTGCAGATTT